>JANJSW010000121.1 GCA_024711415.1 Thermomonas sp.
GGCGGGTGCCGAACAGGATCGCGAACAGCGCCATCGCCAGCGCCACGTACAGCGCGCCATCGCGCCACGGCGGCATGCTGCCGCTGGTCGGCAACCCGGTGGTGACGGTGGCCAGGCTCATGGTGATCGCCTGCAGCTGCAGCGCGATGTAGGGGATCAGGCCGAGCACGGCGACCAGGGTGACCATCGCCGCCAGCCACGGGTCCTTGCCCAGCCGGGTGGCGATGAGGTCCGCCAGCGAGGTGGCGTTGCTTTCGCGCGCCAGCCGCACCAGCCGCACCATGAACGCCATCGCCAGCGCATAGAACAGGATCGCGCCGACGAAGGTAGGCGGCAGCGGCCAGCCGTAGCGCGCGGCCTGGGTCACGGTGCCGTAGAAGGTCCACGACGTGCAGTGCACCGCCAGCGACATCGCATAGACGTGGCGCCAGTGCCTGCCGAACACGCCGGGATGCCGCTCCGCGGCCAGTCCGGTGCCGAACAGCAGCCCCAGCCACAGCAGCGACGCGGCAACGACCGTGGCGACGCTCAGCATGGCGCCGCCTTCAGGCATGCAGGGGTGCGTGCGTCATCGAAAGACATTCCCGCCGAGGATAGCGCGACGGCGGGCCGAAGCCCGCCGTCGCGTGGGTGTTGCCGGGGTGCAGCGGTGGATCAGAAGTCGTACTTCACGGTCAGGCTGTACTGCCGCGGCGGGCCGTAGAAACCGGTGTGCACGCCGAGCGCGGAATACAGGTTGTAACCGGTGGTGAGATATTCCTCATCGGCCAGGTTGCTGCCCTGCAGGGACACCGTCCAGGCATCGTTGTACTTCCAGATCAGGCCGGCACCGATCAGGCCGTAGCCATCCTGGGTGATCGGCTGCACGGTCGCCTTGGTCACCGGGTCATAGACCACTTCCGTGGTTGCCACGACGCGGCTCTGGTAACTGTAACCCACCCGCGCGGACAGACTGCCGGCGCTGCCGAGATCCATGCGGTATTCGGCGTTCAGCGCACCCGAGAAGTCCGGTGCGTTGGTGAACTCCTGTTGCTTGGCGATGTTGACGTTCTTGAACATGTAGGTGTCGAACTTCGCGTCCAGCCACGCCAGGTTGCCGGTGAGCGTGAAGTTGTCGGTGGCCAGCCACTGGTACTCGACCTCCAGCCCGTCCACCGTGCCCTCGCCGGCATTGGTGAAGTCGCCGAAGAACGCCTTGGTGTTCTGCGGCGTGGTGTATTCGGTGAAGATGGAAAGCTGGATGTCCTTGTACTTGTTGTGGAACGCCGACAGGTTCAGGAACAGCCGCTGGTCCAGCAGGCCCATCTTGGTGCCGACCTCGTAGCTGTCCACCTGCTCGTCCTGGAACGGATCGGCGGAACGCGGCACCGCGGTGGCCTGCGCACGGATGTTGTAGCCACCGGACTTGAACCCGCGGGAGGCCACGCCGTACAGCATGATGTCCGGCGTCACCTGGTAATCCAGCGAAATCTTCGGCGACAGGTTCTTGAAGTTGATGGTCTTGTCGAAGGCCGCGGCCACCGCGCCGCTGGGCTTGGTGAAAGTGCCGTCGGTATAGCCGATGTTCTTGACCACCGCGTGCTTGTCCTCGGAGGTCCAGCGCATGCCGAGGTCCACGCTGAACTTGTCGTTGACGTCGAACGTCCAGTCGGCGTAGGCCGCCATGCTTTCGGTGTAGATCGTGCCCTGGGTATCGCCGAAGGCCAGGTTGAAGAAGTTGTTCAGCACCTGGCCGCCGGCCTCGCCGTCGAACTTGTAGAAGCCGAACACGCCGCGCATGCGCTCGCCGGCGTCGTAATTGGCCTGGACCTCGTGGGTGACCTGCTCATCCCGGTAGAACGCCTTGACGTCGGCGATCTTGTCCTGGGTGGTGTCGAAGTCGATGTTGGTCTCGGTGTCCGACTCGCGCTTGGCCAACACGTACTTGAACGTCCAATCGTCGTTCATGCGGAAGTTCGCGGTGGCCGACGCGCCACTGAGGGTGGTGTCGTTGACGTTCGGCATGCCGTTGCGCACGTCGTAGCGACTCGCCATCGGCGGCTTCGGCCCGGTGCCGCCGTACAGCGGGATCGAGTTGAACGGGTTGGGGGCCAGCATCTTCGCGCCGCGCACGCCGGAGGTGTCGTCGACATGGTCGAAGGCGAACTGCAGGTCGAACTTGTCGGTGACGTACGCACCAAGGTTGGCGCGGTACGCACGGATCTTCTTGTCGCTGACCTGGGCGCCGGTGATGACGTTCTCGCCGAAGCCGTCACGATGCAGGTCGGCCACGGAAATGCGGCCGCGCAGGTATTCGCTGCCGCCGAAACCACCGCCCACCGCCGCCTTGATGTCGCGCTGGCCGTAGTTGCCCACCGTCACCGACCCGTAGCCGTTGAAGTCGGAGCGCAGCCCCTTGGAGACGTACTTGATCGCGCCGCCGATGGTGTTCTTGCCGTACAGCGTGCCCTGCGGGCCGCGCAGGACTTCGATGCGCTCGACATCGAACACGTCCAGCAGCGCACCCTGCGGACGGGCGATGTAGACATCGTCCATGTAGATGCCGACGCCGGGATCGACGCCCCATAGCGGGTCGGACTGGCCAACGCCGCGGATGTAGGCGGTGAGCGTGCTGCTGGAACCGCGCGCGGCGTAGATGGTCAGGTTGGGCACCTGTGCATCGAGGTCGGAAAGATCCTCGACATTGAGCTTGTCCAAGGTATCGGCGGTGAACGCGGTTACCGCCACCGGCACGTCCTGCAGGGTTTCCTCGCGCTTGCGCGCGGTCACGGTGACGCTCTCCAGCGTCGTGGCCTTCTGGCCACCCTGCTTGGCCGCGGGGGCGTCCTGCGCCAGCGCGGGCGCGCCCACCAGCAGCGAAACGGCCAGTGCGCCGTGGATCGCCATGCTCAATTGCTTGCGTTTCATCACTCCCCCTCCGGGTGCTGCGGGCGGCACGATTACCACCAATGCCGGCAAGGTAATCGGCAACCGTGCGCGGCGGCATTGGACGTTCGGACAATGGGCCAGGTCGGGCGCTGCCACGACACTCGCAGCCCTGAATCCGCCGCCGGGGATGGGCATGTCGTTTCTGATCGTGTTGGCCGCGCTGTGCTTCCTGATGCTGGTGGCCTACCGCGGCTACAGCGTGATCCTGTTCGCGCCGGTGGCGGCGCTGGGCGCGGTGCTGCTGACCGACCCGTCGCTGGTGGCGCCGATGTTCACCGGCCTGTTCATGGACAAGATGGTCGGCTTCCTGAAGCTGTACTTCCCGGTGTTCCTGCTGGGCGCCGTGTTCGGCAAGGTGATCGAGCTTTCGGGCTTCTCCAAGGCGATCGTGCAGGCCACCATCCGCGTGGTCGGCGCGCAGCGGGCGATGCTGTCCATCGTGCTGGTGTGCGCGCTGCTGACCTA
>JANJSW010000302.1 GCA_024711415.1 Thermomonas sp.
TCACCCGCGGCTCCGGCCAGCCCTTCAGTTCGAAGTGGTGGTGGATCGGCGCCATCCGGAACACGCGCTTGCCGGTGAGCTTGAAGCTGGCCACCTGGATCATCACCGACAACGTCTCGATGACGAAGATGCCGCCCATCAGCACCAGCACCAGTTCCTGGCGCACGATCACCGCGACAGTGCCGAGCACCGCGCCCAGCGCCAGCGCTCCGATGTCGCCCATGAACACCATCGCCGGATAGGTGTTGAACCACAGGAAGCCCAGCCCCGCGCCGGCGATGGCCGCGCAGATGATGGTCAGTTCGCCCGCGCCCGGCACCTGCGGGATCTGCAGGTAGCGCGAGAACTCGGCATGGCCCGAGACGTAGGCGAACACGCCCAGCGCGCAGGCCACCAGCACCGTCGGCATGATGGCAAGGCCGTCCAGGCCGTCGGTCAGGTTGACCGCGTTGGAAAAGCCGACGATCCAGAAGTAGGCGATGGCGACGAAGCCCACGCCCGCCAGCGGCAGCGCGATCGACTTGAAGAACGGCACGTAGAAGGTGGTGGCTGCCGGCACGTCGGCGAAGGCGAACAGGTAGATGCCGGCGGCAAGGCCCAGCAGCGACTGCAGCGCGTACTTGGTGCGCGAGCGCATGCCGTTGGGATCGCGCTTGACGATCTTGATCCAGTCGTCGGCCCAGCCGATGGCGCCGAAGCCGACCATCACCACCAGCACCACCCACACGTACTTGTTGCGCAGGTCGCCCCACAGCAGCACCGATGCGGCCACCGTCGACAGGATCAGCGCGCCGCCCATGGTCGGCGTGCCGGCCTTGGAGAAATGCGACTGCGGGCCGTCCTTGCGGATCGGCTGGCCGCCCTTGAGCGTGGCCAGGTAGCGGATCATCCGCGGCCCCCACCACAGCGACAGCGCCAGCGCGGTCAGCGCGCCGAGGATGGCGCGGAAGGTCAGGTAGTTGAACAGGTTGAAGTGCCCCTGCAACTGTTCCAGCCAGCGGGTGAGTTCAAGCAGCATCGGTGGTCTCCCCGTCGGGTCCGGCATCCCGCTGCAGCAGCGCGGTCACGATCCTGTCCATCGCGCTGCCGCGCGAGCCCTTCACCAGTACCGTGGTGCCGGCGTGCAGTTGCGTCCACAGCGCATCGGCCAGCGCGGCGTGCGAGGCATGCACGCTGCCGCCCTCGCCGAACGCGCGCGCGGCGTGCGCACTCAGCTCGCCGAGCGCGAACAGGCGGGCGATGCCGGCGACCCTGGCGCGGGTTCCGGCCTCGGCATGCAGCACGGCCTCGTCGGCGCCCAGTTCGCGCATGTCGCCCAGCACCAGCCAGGCCTCGCCGCCGCTTTCCGCCAGCGTGTCGATGGCCGCGGCCAGCGAACCCGGGTTGGCGTTGTAGCTGTCGTCCACCAGCACTGCGCCGCTGCGCAGGCGATGGCTGGCCAGCCGACCGGCCACGCCTTCCACCGCTTCCAGCCCGGCGCGGATCTGCGCCAGGCTGGCGCCCACCGCCAGCGCCATCGCCGCCGCGGCCAGCGCGTTGCGGACGTTGTGGCGGCCGGGCAGCGGCAGGGCGACGTCGACCTCGCCATCCGGCACCGACAGGGTGAAGCGCGATCCCTGCAGGCTGCCGTGGATGTCGCGCGCGCCGACCTCGGCCTCGGCTTCGATGCCGAAGCGGATCACCCGCACGCCGTGCAGCCGTTCGGCGAAATACAGCGCGAACGCATCGTCGGCATTCACCACCGCCACGCCGTCGGCCGGCAGCGCCTGGTAGATCGCGCCCTTGGTCTGGGCGACGCCGAGCAGGCTGCCCATCCGCTCCAGGTGCGCGGAGGCGACGTTGTTGACCAGCGCCACGTCCGGCCGCGCGATGGCGGTCAGGTAGGCGATGTCGCCGGGCTTGCCTGCACCCATCTCGTAGACCGCGAAGCGCGCATCGTCCGGCGCATCCAGCACCGCCAGCGGCAAGCCGATCTCGTTGTTGCGGTTGCCGGGATTGGCATAGGCGCTGCCCAGCTGGCGCAGGATCGAATGCAGCAGGGTCTTGACCGTGGTCTTGCCGTTGCTGCCGGTCACCGCCAGCACCTTCGTCGTGCGCTCGCGCTGCACCGCCGCGGCCAGACTGGCCAGCGCACGCTCGGTATCGGCGACGACGATCTGCGGCAGGGCGACCTCCAGCGGGCGCGCCACCAGCGCCGCCACGCAGCCGCCATCGGCAGCCGCCTGCACGTGGGCGTGGCCGTCGAAGTTTTCGCCCTTCAGCGCGACGAACAGTGCATCGCCGCCGGGCAGCGCGCGGGTGTCGGTGGCGATGGCGTCGACCGTGCGGTCGGCGCCGACCAGCCGACCACCGGTGGCCTGGGCGATCCAGGACAGCAGGCGCGGGGTCATGCGCCACCGCCTTCGCGACGGCGCAGGCAATCGCGCGCCACCGCCGCGTCCTCGAACGGATGCTTCACCCCGCCCACGTCCTGGTAGGGCTCGTGACCCTTGCCGGCGACCAGCACCACGTCGTCGGCGCCGGCGCCGGCAATCGCCTGCGCGATGGCGGCGGCGCGGTCGCGCTGCACCACCACTCGCGCAGGTTCGGCGAAGCCACTCAGGATGTCGGCGACGATGGTGTCGCCATCCTCGTTGCGCGGATTGTCATCGGTGACGATGACGCGGTCGGCCAGGCGCTCGGCGATGGCAGCCATCTGCGGGCGCTTGCCGGTATCGCGCTCGCCGCCGCAGCCGAACACGCAGGTCAGCGTGCCCGCGGTGTGCGCGCGCAGCGAGGCCAGCGCCTGCTCCAGCGCGTCGGGGGTGTGCGCGTAGTCCACCACCACCAGCGGCGCGCCGGCTTCGCCACCCAGCCGGTTCATGCGGCCATCGACCGGCAGCAGCTGCGACAGGGTGTCGGCAATCAGCGCCGGCGCCATGCCCATCGCGAACAGGGTGGTCGCCACGCCGAGCAGGTTGTCCACGTTGAAGCGGCCCAGCAGCGGCGAACGCACGGGATGCGCCTGGCCGCCGGCGTGCAGCATGAAACGGATGCCGCTGCCGTCCAGCACCAGCTCTTCCGCGCGCACGCTGGCGCCGGCGGCGCCGCGCGAGGAGAAGCCCAGCGCGCGCACCTTGCCACCGACCGCGGCGAACAGCTCGCGGCCGAACGCATCGTCCAGGTTGACCGCCGCCGCGCGCAGGCCCGGCCAGTCGAACAGGCGCGCCTTGGCGGCGCCGTAGCGGGCCATGTCGCCGTGGTAGTCAAGGTGGTCGCGGGTGAGGTTGGTGAACACCGCCACGTCGAAGTGCACGCCATCCACGCGACCCTGGTCGAGCGCGTGCGAGGACACTTCCATCGCCACCGCCGAGGCGCCCTCGTCGCGCAGCTCGGCCAGCAGCGCGTGCATGCGCAGCACCAGCGGGGTGGTGAAGCCGGTCGGCACGATCTTCGGATACACGCCGCTGCCCAGCGTGCCGACCGTGCCGGCCTTCTGCCCGCGCAGCGTCCACGCCTGCGCCAGCAGCTGCACGGTGGACGTCTTGCCGTTGGTGCCGGTCACGCCCACCGTGGCCATCGCCGCGCTGGGATGGCCGTGGAACGTGTCGGCCATCTTGCCCATGCGCGCACGCAGCCCGACCACCGGGATCGCATCGGCCGGCGCAGGCAGCTCGTCCGGGGCCGGCGGCTCAAACAGCACCGCGGCGGCGCCGGCCTCGCGGGCCACGTCGACGAAGTTCAGGCCGTGCGCGCCGAACCCGGCGATCGCCACGAACGCATCGCCCGGCTTCACCTCGCGGCTGTCCTGCACCAGCCCGGTGATGGCGAGGTCGGCGGACAGGCCTTCCAGTTCCGGCAGCAGTTCGCCCAGCAGCATGGCGCGGGTCATTGCAGCGCCCTCGCATTGGTGGCGGCGGACGCCGCGGCGGCGGTGGCCGGCACAGGCAGCGCGCGGCCCTCGGCCTTCATGCGCTTGGCCTCGGCGGCGGCCTGCACGGCCAGCCAGGCATCGAGGTTGTCGGGCGAGACGTCCATCAGGCGCAGCGCGCCCTCCATCGTGTTGCGGAACACCGGACCGGCCACCACGCCGCCGTAATAGCCCTTGCGGGTCGGGTCGGGATCGTTCACCGCCACCACCATCGCGAAGCGCGGGTGTTCCACCGGCACCAGCCCGGCGAAGTAGCCGATGTAGCGGCGCGAATAGCCGCCGGCGCTGGCCTTGCGCGAAGTGCCGGTCTTGCCGGCCACGTGGTAGCCGAGGATCGCCGCCTGGGTGGCGGTGCCGCCCGGCTCGGTGACGGTCTGCATCATGTGCAGCACCTGCTTGGCGATGCGCGCGTCCAGCACCCGCTTGGGCGGGTTGTGCTGGCCCTTGACGAAGCTGGGCTGGTGCAGCAGCCCGCCGTTGCCCAGCGCCGCGTAGGCGGTGGCGATCTGCAGCGGGGTGGCGCTGAGGCCGTAGCCGTAGCTCATCGTCTGCTTGCTGGTACCGCTCCAGCGGTCGGGCGTGGGGAACAGCCCGGCCGCTTCGCCCGGGAAGCCGCTGCCGGTGCGCTGGCCGTAGCCGAAGCGGCGCATGAAGGCATAGAACTGCGCATCGCTGAGCCGTTTGGCCACCAGCGAGGCACCGACGTTGGAGCTCTTGCGGATGATGCCGGTGGTATCCAGCACGCCGTAGTTGTGGGTGTCGGTGGTGCGGTAGCGGCCGTTGGCGATCCAGCCCGGATTGGTGTTGAACAGCGTCGCCGGCGTGATCACGCCGGCTTCCAGCCCCGCCGCCACGGTCAGCGGCTTCATCGTCGAGCCGGGCTCCAGCAGGTCGGTGACGGCGCGATTGCGGTGCGCGTCGCGCGGGCTGGTGCCCACCGCATTGGGGTTGAAGGTCGGCAGGTTGGCCATCGCCAGCACTTCGCCGGTGGCCACGTCCAGCACCACCGCCGAGCCGCTGCTGGCGCCGGTTTCGGCAATCGCGTTGCGCAGTTCGCGATGGGTCAGGTACTGGATGCGGCGGTCGATGCTGAGCGCCAGGTCGTGGCCCGGCTGCGCGGCGCGCACCAGGTCCACGTTCTCGACGATGCGGCCCTTGTTGTCGCGGATCACGCGCTTGGCGCCGGCGGTGCCGCGCAGCCAGTCGTCGAACGCCAGCTCCAGCCCTTCCTGGCCGCGATCGTCGATATTGGTGAAGCCCAGCACGTGCGCCAGCGCCTCGCCCTGCGGGTAGAAGCGGCGGTACTCGCGCTGGCTGGCCACGCCGGGGATGTCCAGCGCGAGGATGCTGGCGGCCTCGTCCGG
>JANJSW010000304.1 GCA_024711415.1 Thermomonas sp.
GACTCCATCAAGTCTTTCGGGATCGCCGCCATGTTCAGCGCAATGAACGGCGACGCCGCCCGTGGGCTGTGACGGTGCAGGGCGTGGGCCACCAGCTCTTTACCGGTACCCGACTCGCCATTGATCAGCACGGTGATGTTGGAGTGGCTCAAGCGCCCGATGGCGCGAAACACTTCCTGCATCGCCGGCGCTTCGCCGATGATTTCCGGGGTACGGGTCAGGGCCGGCGGGGCTTCCTGGTTCTGCTGTTCCTGGGCGTGCTGGTTGGCGCGTTTTACCAGCGCCACCGCTTCGTCCATGTCGAAGGGCTTGGACAGGAATTCCTGCGCGCCGCCGCGGAACGCGCCGGCGGTGCTGGCCACGTCGGTATGCGCCGACATCACGATCACCGGCAGGCGCGGGTGGCTGGCCTTGAGCTTGTCGAGCAGGGTCAGCCCGCTGTCGCCGGGCATGCGCACGTCGGTCAGCAGCAGGTCCGGCACGCGTCCACTGGCCAGGGCATCGAGCACTTCGGCGGCGTCGGCGAAGGCGGTGATCCGGAACCCAGCCTCGCCCAGCGCCGCGGCCAGCACGAAGCGGACCGAGCGGTCGTCGTCGACAATCCAGACCTGCGCCGCATCAGCCATCGGCCTGCTCCGGTTCGGCCGCCAGCGGCAGCAGCAGGGTGAACACGGTATGGCCGGGGCGCGAACGCCAGGTCAGCGCCCCGCGGTGTTCGCGCGCCACCTGCTGGGCCAGTGCCAGCCCCAGCCCGGTGCCGTCGGCGCGGCCGCTGACCAGCGGCAGCAGCAGGTGTTCGGCCAGTTCCGGGGGCACCCCGCGGCCGTCGTCGACCACCTCCAGCCGCAGCGCCAGCGGCAGCAGCGCTTCGCCCAGGCGCGCGCCGTGCTCGACGCGCGTGCGCAGGGTGACCGTGCCGGCACCGGCCTCGATGGCGTTGCGCACCAGGTTCCAGATCGCCTGCGAGAGGCGGTCGGCGTCGCCGGCGAATTCCGGCAGCGAGGGGTCGTAGTCGCGCTGCAGCTGCACCGCCCAGCCGGCATCGCTTTCGGCCAGCCGCAGCACGCGCTCCAGCACGGCGTGGATGTTGACCTCGGTGAACGCCTGCGGCGGGGCCGGGTTGAGCAGGCCGTCCACCAGCGCGGCCAGCCGCTGCACTTCGCTTTCGATGATGCCGGTGAGTTCGCGCGCGTCGGCATCGACCCGCCGGGCCAGCAGCTGCGCCGCGCCCTTGATGCCCAGCAGCGGGTTGCGCAGCTCGTGTGCGAGGCCTTTCAGCGAGGCGGCCAGCGCCGACGGCAGCAGCTGCGCGGGATCGTCGCCGGGGAACTCGTCGACCGGATGCGCCTCCAGCCACAGCCCGTCCTCGGCCGGGGTCAGCCACAGGTCGGCGAAGCGCAGCGCGTCGCTGCCGGGCAGGGCCAGCCCGACCCGGCGCAACCGCGCAGGCGCGTCCTGCGGCTGCGCCAGCCGCGCCGCCAGCTGGTTGCCTTCACGCTCCAGCGCAGCGGCATGCAGGCCGATCAATCGCCGTCGGCTGACCCCCAGCCAGCGCGCGCTGGCCGCGTTGGCGAACGCCACCACGCCCTGCGCATCCAGCTGCAGCAGCGGGGTGGTCAGGGCGTCGAGGATGTTGTCAGGGGCGGACATCATTTGCACTAATCTAGTGCAAATGCGGCGCGACGTCAGGGCGCGATGCCCAGCCGCTGCGTCGCCAGCGCGTACAGGATGCGCAGGTCTTCGGCATCGAACGCCGCTGCCGGATCCTCGCCGTCGTCACGGCCGCGGTAGTGGCGGTGGAAGGCGCGCACCGCGGCGGCACGGTCGTCCAGCGGGTAGCCGATCGCGGCCATCGCCAGCCACGGATCGAAGCCGGCCGGCGGATCGGCCAGCTCGCCGCGCGGCCACAGTCCGTAACCGGCCTCGGCCAGGCGCTGCCACGGGAACAGCGCGCCGGGGTCGCGCTTGCGCGTGGGTGCGAGGTCGGCATGGGCGATCACCTGCGTCTTCGGGATCGACAGGCGGCTGGTGAGGTCGTCCAGCAGCCGCAGCAGGGTGACCAGCTGGGCCTCGGTGAAGGGTTCGCCCACCTCGTTGTCGATCTCGATGCCGATCGACGTGGAATTGAGGTCGGTCAGCGTGCCCCAGCGGCCGCCGCCGGCGTGCCAGGCGCGCTCGCTGTCGGCCACCAGCTGGTAGAGCCGGCCGTCGTCGCCGATCAGGTAGTGCGAGCTGACCGGCCCGTGGCTGTTGGCGGTGCGCAGGGTGTCCAGACTCTGCTGTGCGGAGGCCTGCTCGGTGGCGTGGATGACGATCACTACCGGCCGGCGCTGGTCGAGGTTGGGCGATGGCACCCATTCGGCCAGCGGGTTGCGGGAAGGCGCCTCGACGTGCGCGCAGGAGGCGGCCAGCAGGCAGGCGGCGAGTGGAAGCAGGAATCGGCGCATGCCCGGATCTTAGCCCGTGCGCGCGCGCGGAGGGGCTGTTAGCCTGTCGCGTCCTCAGGCGGAGCCCGCCCACCAGCATGTTGCGGCCATTGCCCCAATCCCCGGAGACCGCGCGCGCCGCCGGTTTCGTGTGGCTGCGGCAGCGACGCCTGCAGCAGATCCTGTGGGTGCTGGTGATGATGTTCGGCCTGGTGGTGGTGATGAACCTGGCGTACGGCCGCCATGTCAGCGCCGGGCTGGAGGTCGCGGTCGTCTTCCTGCTGGCGGTAGCCATGCGCCTCAATGTCCGCGGCCGGACCGACCGCGCCGGCGCGCTGTCGATGGCGGTGCTGATGCTCGGGCTGTGCGCGCTGGCGCTCAATGGCCAGGGCCTGTTCGACGAATCGCTGATGGCATTCCCGGCGCTGCTGCTGTTTGCCGGGCTGTTCGGGTTCCGGCGCACCTTCGTGGCGTTGGCCTGCGGCATGCTGGCGATGCTCGCGCTGCTGTACTTCCTGCACCAGCACGACATCCTGCGGAGCGCCCCGGTGCTGCCGCTGGACTGGCAGCGGCCGTTCGTCATCAGCCTGGTGGTGATCGCCACCGGGCTGTTCGCCTGGCTGCTGACCAACGACCTCGACCAGGCCATGCGCCAGCTGGAGGCGGAAAAGCAGGCGCTGCAGGAATCGCATGCGCGCATCGAAGTGCTGGCACAGCGCGACAGCCTCACCGGCCTGCCGAACCGCGCGCTGGCGCGGGACCGGCTGGGTCTGCTGCTGCAGCAGGCGCGGCGCCACGGGGCGATGGTCGCGGTGATGTTCCTCGATCTCGACAACTTCAAGACCATCAACGATTCGCTGGGCCATGCCGCCGGCGACGACCTGCTCTGCCAGATCGCCGACAAGCTGCGGGCCTGCGTGCGCGAGTCCGACACGGTGGCACGGGTGTCCGGCGACGAGTTCCTGATCCTGCTGGGCGACCTGCAGGACGAGGAGGCGATCGTCGCGGTGGTGGCGAAGGTGACCCACCTGCTGGGGCGGGCCTTTGTCATCGAGGGCGTGGAGGTGCTGGCCACCGCTTCGCTCGGGATCGCGGTGGCGCCGCGCGACGGCGACAGCGCCGACCTGCTGCTGAAGAACGCCGACACCGCCATGTACCAGGCCAAGGACGCCGGCCGCAACACGTTCTGCTTCTTCGACGCCAGCATGAACGAGAGCGTCACCGAGCACCTGCACATCGCCTCGGGCCTGCGCTCGGCGCTGGCCTCGGGCGAGCTGCAGCTGCATTACCAGCCGCAGTTCGACCTGCACAGCGGGCGC
>JANJSW010000310.1 GCA_024711415.1 Thermomonas sp.
CGCCACGCTGATGCAGAACACGCTGGAAGCCGCGGAGCTGGCGGACGCGAAGGGCTGAGCACTCGGGCATCCGCGAATGGCGGGATCGGCCCCGGGCCTGCCACGCAAGTCGCTCCCCGATACTCGCTTGGTTGCAAGGCCGGCCCGTGGCCGATCCTCCCAACCAGCAGCGCGCCGTGCAGGAAGAACCGTCAGCCCTTCGCGTCCGCCAGCTCCGCGGCTTCCAGCGTGTTCTGCATCAGCGTGGCGACCGTCATCGGCCCTACCCCGCCCGGCACGGGCGTGATCCAGCTGGCGCGCTTGGCTGCTTCTTCATACCCCACGTCACCCACCAGCCGGCCATCGTCCAGGCGGTTGATGCCGACGTCGATGACCACCGCGCCTTCCTTCACCCACTCGCCGGGGATCAAGCCGGGCTTGCCGGCGGCCACCACCAGGATGTCGGCTTCACCGACGTGGCGCTTGAGCACGTCCATCGGGGTGAACTTGTGGCAGCTGGTCACCGTGCAGCCGGCGATCAGCAGCTCCTGCCCCATGGGCCGGCCGACGTGGTTGGACACGCCGACGATGGTCGCGCTCTGTCCGCGCACCGGCCGATCGGTCCACGCCAGCAGGGTGGTGATGCCGCGCGGCGTGCACGGACGCAGGCCGAACTGGCGCAGCGCCAGATGGCCGACGTTCTGCGGGTGGAAGCCGTCGACGTCCTTGTCCGGATGGATGCGCTCGATCAGCGCGCTGGCATCGCGGATGCCCGGCAGCGGCAGCTGGATCAGGATGCCGTGCACCCGCGGGTCGGCGTTGAGCCGGTCGATCAGCGCCACCAGCTCGGCTTCGCCGGTGCCCGCGGGCAGGTCGTAGTCGAAGGCCTGGATGCCCACTTTTTCGGCGGCGCGCTTCTTGTTGCGCACGTACACCGACGACGCCGGATCGCTCCCCACCAGCACCACCGCAAGGCCGGGCCGCGACTTGCCGGCGGCCAGACGCGCGTCCACCTGCGCCTTCAGGCTGTCGAGGAGCGCGTCGGCGATGCGTTTTCCATCAAGGATTCTTGCGGTCATTCGGCGGGGCTGGGTAACGGGCGGATGCGCATTATCGCGCAGCGCGCCCGCCCGGCCTATTCCGTACCCTGCAGCGGCGCGTCCGGCTGCTGCGCCTGCGGCACCACCTGGCCAGCGGCGGGGCAGCGCGGCACGCCCGAGCCCACCACGCAGTTCACGCAGCAGGTGGGCGCCACCGGCGCAGTGGGCAGGAAGCTGGGCGGTTCCACCGGGCCGATCTTCGCCAGCTCCGCCTGCGGCTTGAGCTTGAGCACCGCCGCCCAGTCCTGACGGTTGAAGCTGCAGGCGACCAGCGTCTCCGGCGAGCATTCCACGTCGCCGTCCGAGCGGCGCGGCACGCCCCACAGCTGGCCCTGCGCATTGAGGTTGAAGATGCGCATGGTCACCGCCTGCTGCACATTGCCGCCCACCGCATAGGCCTTGCCGTCGGCGATGGCGACGATCAGGTCGCAATGCATCGCCAGGCTGGTGGTGCTGCCGTCGATCGCCTTCAGCAGGCCATCGGGGCCGTATACGCGGCCGGTGCGGACGTAACAGAGCATGTCGCCGGTTTCCAGCTTCGCCGACATCGGTTCCAGGAAGCGGTACGGACTGCCGGCGTCATCCTTGCGCGCCGCGCGCACGTAGTCGAAATGGCTGGCCGAGCTGCGGAACCCCGGCACGCCGGCACGCTGCATCACCCAGCTGATGAAGGCGGCCGACCACGGGTTGTCGATGACGAAGCCGCGGCAGCCCAGGCCCGGGTACGCAAGGTTGAGCGCGGCGTAACCGCAATCGCTGGCCCCAGGCTTGAACCCCATCGGCGACAACAGGCCGCTGGCCTGCCAGTAGAACGCCACCCGCCGCCACGGCGAGCCGCCATCCTTCAGCCCGCTGGCTTCGGCCTCGTAGGCATTGAGGCTGGCCAGCCTGCCGTCGGCGTCGATGAACGGCCGGTTCCAGCGCAGGTGTTCGTCGCAGGCGATGGCGGCGATCCGGGTGGCCACCTGCTGGTCGGACTGGCGCTGCGACAGCGTCGGGCACTGGTCGGTGGCAAACGCCTGCCCGGCGAACAACAACAGGCACGAGGCCAGCAGGCGACGCATCCATGCGAAATCGATCATCAGTCGGCTCCGGCGCACAGCGCCATGTAGTCGGGATAGCCAGTAAAAGCGCGATCCGGCGCGCAAACCGGACACTGCGGGTCGGCCTCCACGCGGAATTCGCGGAAACGCATCGCCAGCGCGTCGAACTGCAGCAGCCGGCCCGCCAGCGATTCGCCGATGCCCAGCACCAGCTTGATCGCCTCGGTGGCCTGCAACAGGCCGATCACGCCGGGCAGCACGCCCAGCACGCCGGCTTCGGCACAGTTCGGCGCAGCCTCGGCCGGCGGCGGTTCCGGGAACAGGCAGCGGTAGCACGGCGCCTGCCCGCGTCGGCGGCCGGCATCGAACACGCTGGCCTGACCCTCGAAACGATGCACCGCGCCGTGCACCAGCGGCTTGCCAAGATGCACGCAGGCATCGTTGAGCAGGTAGCGCACCGGGAAGTTGTCGCCGCCGTCCAGCACCACGTCCACGCCTTCGAGCAGGCGTTCGACATTGCCTGCGCCCACCCGTTCGCGCACCGGCTCGATGTGGGTGCGCGGGTTGAGCGCGGACAGCGCGATGGCCGCGGACTCCACCTTCGGCATGCCGATGCGGGCGTCGGCGTGGAGGATCTGCCGCTGCAGGTTGCTGCGGTCCACCACGTCGTCGTCGGCGATGCGCAGGTGGCCGATGCCGGCGGCGGCCAGGTAGAACGCCGCCGGCGCGCCCAGTCCGCCCGCGCCTACCAGCAGCACGCGCGCGGCTTCCAGCTTCCTTTGTCCCTCCAGGCCCACTTCCGGCAGGCGCAGGTGGCGCGAATAGCGTTCGCCGAAATCGGCGTCGATGTCGGGTTTGCACATCGGCAGGCCGGCCGCTTCCCAGGCGCGCGTGCCGCTTTCCACCGAAGCGAGGTTGCGATAGCCCAGCGCCTGCAGCGCCTGCACGCAGGCCAGCGAACGCGCCCCGGCCTGGCACAGCAGCAGGATCTCGGCGTCGTGGTCCGGCAGGTACGCGGCCGGATCCTGCAACAGGTCTTCGCGGACGATGCCCAGCGCGCCCTCGGCCATGCCCAGCGCCCGCTCGTGGGGGGCGCGCACGTCAATAAGCAGCGCACCTGCCTGCTGGCGGGCGTAGGCGGCGGCGGGGGAAAGACTGCGAACGCTCATGCGTGGATTATCGCCCGGACCACGCGGCCCGTCCTCGCGCCGCATTCACTCCGGCGAGCAGCCGGCCGCAACGAGATCGGCGGGCGTGTTGAGGTTGCCAAAGCACCAGCCTTTGCACGCGACCACCGGCAACGCCAGCGCCGCCTGCATCGCCCGTACCGAATGCTCGCCTCCCGCCAGTGCGGAAGCCAGCGCAGCGCGCAGCGCATCCACGCGATACAGCGCCACCAGCGGCTGCAACCCGTCGTCGTCGGCCGCCACTGCGCCCTGTCCGCCCATGTCGGCCAGCATCCGCGGCAGCCCGGCATCGGCATCAACGATGTCCACCGGCAGGGTGAACAGCCACGGCGTGGTGCAGGCCGCCGCCAGCGCGTCCAGCCCACCCAGCGGTCCAATATCCGGTTGTCGATCCGGCACCGCCTCTAGGCCGTGCCGGGCATGGCGCGGCAGGTCGCGGTTGGCGCTCACCAGCACCGCCCCGCATTGGTCGCCGAACCTGCGCGCGATGCGAAGCACCTGCGGCAGGCCATCGCGTTCGATCCAGGCCTTGTCGCGCCCGCCCAGCCGGCTGCCGCGGCCACCGGCCAGGATGCCCAGGCTCAGTTCCGCCGCCAGCATCAGCCGCCGCGCTTGACGTGCCGCATCAAGCGCCGCTTCTTCTCGACCTGGCGCTCGGTCAGCACGTTCTTCTTGCCTTCGTAGGGATTGCTGTTCTCCCGGAACACGAAGCGGATCGGCGTACCCACCAGCTTGAATCGCTTGCGGAAGAAGTTCTCCAGGTATCGCTGGTAGGTGGAACTGAGCGTCTTCAGGCGGGTGCCATGCACGACGAAGGTGGGCGGCGTGTCGCCACCCGGATGGGCGAAGCGCAGCTTGGCGACATGCCCGCGCACCACCGGCGGCGGATTGGCGGTGTAGGCCGCCTCGATCGCACGGGTCACGTCGGCGGTGCTGAAAACATGGGTCGCCGACGCGTGCGCGCGGTGGATGGCCTTGAACAGTTCGCGCAGGCCGGAACCGTGCAGCGCGGAAATGCGCACGCGCTCGGCCCAGTCGACGAAGCTCAGCTTGCGCGCCACCAGCGCCTCCGCCTGCTGGCGCTCGTAATCGGTGCGGCCGTCCCATTTGTTGAGCACGATCACCAGTGCGCGCCCGGCATCCAGCACCGCGCCCAGCACGGTGGCGTCCTGGTCGGTGACGCCTTCGCTGGCATCCAGCATCAACACCGCCACCTGGCACTGCTCGATCGCCTGCAGGGTCTTGAACGCGGAGAATTTCTCCACCGCCTCTTCCACCCGCGCGCGCCGCCGCAGGCCGGCGGTATCGATCAGGCGGTACTTGCGGCCGTCGCGCTCCAGGTCCACCGCGATCGAGTCGCGGGTGGTGCCGGGCACTTCCGAGGCGATCATCCGCTCCTCGCCGAGGATGCGGTTCACCAGCGTGGACTTGCCCACGTTCGGGCGGCCGACGAAGGCGATCCGGACGCGGGTCGGATCGTCGTCCAGCGTCTCCGCGCTGCCAACCTCCGGCAGCAGCGCCGCCGTCCGTGCCAGCAACTGGTCGATGCCGGTGCGGTGCGCGCTGGACACCGGCAGCACGTCGGCAAAGCCGTAGCGCGAAAATTCGGCCTGCGCCGCGCGCTGGTCGATGCCATCGGTCTTGTTGACGATCAGCAGGGTCGGCTTCGACAGCTTGCGCAGCCAGCGCAGGATGTCGTCATCCAGCGACGAGGCGCCTTCGCGGCCATCGACCACGAACAGGATCAGGTCGGCCTCCTCGGCGGCGGCGCGCGACTGCTTGGCGGTGGCGCCGGCCAGACCCTCGTCCTGCCCGGCGATACCGCCGGTGTCGACCAGCACGAACGGTCGCCCTTCAAGCAGCCGGCACACGCCGTAGTTGCGGTCGCGGGTCACGCCCGGTTCGTCGTGCACCAGCGCGTCGCGGGTGCGCGTCAACGCGTTGAACAGCGTGGACTTGCCGACATTGGGACGCCCGACCAGGGCTACGAGGGGAAGCATGGATCAGACCTTTGGCGGCGGATGTCCGTCGCATCGTTCGATAGGGCCCGGCGGGATCCGGGCGAAACAACAGCGGCCCCGGCAGGGTAGCCGGGGCCGCGGGGATGTGCCAGCCGACGCGGGCTGGCGGGGCTGATCACTGCAGCGCGAACGCAGCCAGCTTGCCGTCCCTACTCTGCACCAACAGGATGCCGTCGACGACCACCGGCCTGCCGACGATGGCATCGCCCATCTTGCTGCGCGCGGCAAATGCGCCGTCGTTGAGGCGCAGCCAGTGCAGCACACCGTCGAGGTCGCCGACCACCGCGTAGTCGCCCTGCACCGCCGGCGCGGACACGTTGCGATTGGCCAGCCCCGACTGCTGCCACAGGCTGCCACCGCTGTTCTTGTCCAGGCCGACCACCATGCCACCGTTGTCGGTCACCACCACGGCGGAGTTGCTGACGGCCGCGCCGCGCGCCCCACCGTGATCGCTGGTCCACATCACCTGCCCGCTGGGGCCGTCGATGGCGACGGTGCGACCCTTGTAGCTGCTGGCGAACAGGGTGGTGCCTTCCAGCACCGGCGCGGCGTCGACATCGGCCATGCGCTCGAGTTCGCTGCGGCCGTCGGCTTCGGCCACCGGCGTCGACCACAGCACATTGCCATCGTTCATGTTCAAGGTGGTCACGGTGCCGCTGTCGCCACCGACGAACAGGAGGCCCGGGCCAAGGGTGATGCCGGCGGTGCCGCGCACGGTCAACGCCGGCGATTCGACGCTGTGGAACCAGCGGCGTGCGCCGGTCGCGGCGTCGAATGCGGTGACCCGGCCATCGTTGGAATGCACGAACACCATGCCGCCGCCGATCGCCGGCGCGGACAGGACTTCGTTGCCGACCTTTGCCGTCCACTTCTCCTGGCCGGTAGCGGCATCCAGCGCCACCACTTCACCTTCCAGACCGCCAACCACCACCAGCCCGTCGCCGGCGCCGGGGCCGCCGCTCAGGCGCGACTGCTTCGATTCGTAATGCCAGAGCTGGGCGCCGGAGGAAAGTGCGTAGGCGCTGACGCCACCGTCCACTGCCGCCGCATAGACGTTGCCGTCGACCACGGCCGGCTGCTGGCCGATGCCCAGCCGATCCTCGCCTTTGCCGACCGACACCGACCACAGCTTGTTGACGTTCGCGCTGGCGGTGAAATCGACCAGCTTGGCCGGCTCGCCGGTCTTGTCCTTGTTGCGCCCGCCAAACAGGTTCTTGACCGAGCTGCAGCCCGACAGCACCGCCGCTGCCAGCGTGGCGGCCACCATTACGCGCAGGAAACCTCGCTTGTCCATCAACCGTTGCTCCCTGCATGCGGCGGGGTGCCGCCCGACTCGATCAGTTTCATCGCGATCAGCCGGTGCTGCGGATCGGCCACGTCGACCAGCGCCAGCGCCTTGCGATAGGCCTCCTGCGCCTTGGCCTTGTCGCCCAGCACGAACTGGGCGTCGCCGCGCGCGTCCAGCATGGCCGCGTTGCGCTCGTCGTCCAGCAGCGCCAGCGCGTCCTTGGCCTTGCCGGCATCGATCAGCAGGCGCGCAAGCCGCTGCCGCACCACCGGGCGCAGGTCGGCATCGACCTTGTCCAGCCCCTGCAACGTCGCGATGGCGTCATCGCGCTTGCCGGCATCGACCTGCGCCTTGGCCAGATGCAGTGCCGCCAGCGTAGCCAGGGTCGGGTTGTCCTTCTGCAGGCCGGCGACCACGCTCTTGCCCTTGTCCGCCGGGATCTTGCCGGCAGCCAGCGCCTCGCTGGTCTGCGCGTAGGTCGCGCTGGCCTGCATGCCGCTCTGCAGCTGCTGGCCCTGCCACCACTGCCAGCCGGCGATCACCGCCAGGCCGAGCCCGACGCCGCCGATCAATCCAAGCGCATTGCTGCGCAACCAGCTGCGTACTTTTTCGCTCTGTTCGTGCTCGTTGAGCAGTTCGTCAATCGCCATGCTGCCTCTCGCCCGTCATCCTGACGGGACGTCATGTTCTTCTGGTTTCCGGGGAGCCCGTGCGGCGAGACGTTCAGTTCGACGCGACAAGCGAACCGTCGGAGGATACCTCAAAGCGGGCGACGTTCGCGCGGGCGTTCGCCAGCGCATCGACCGGACGACCACGGCTCTCCAGCGCCACCGCCGAGGCGTTGCCGATGGTCATGCGCCGCACCTGCGACGCGGCATAGCGCCGTTCGGCACCGGCCGGCAGGAGCTCCTTGGCCAGCGTGCTGCCATCGTTGGCGACCACTTCCAGCCAGGTCTTGCCGCTGGTCCGCAGCACGATTTCCGCACTCGCCGCAGGCGCCTTGGCGACTGCTGGCTGTCCGCTGGCGGCGACCGGGGTCATCGATGCCACCACCGTGCGCGGGGTGCGATCGGCTTCGGGCTCGACTGGTGCGGCCGGATCGGCGGGTGCGTCCAGCGCGGCCACGCCCTCGGCGGTACCGGCCAGATGCTGGCGGGTGGCAACCCAGACCGGGATCGCCAGCGACAGCGTCAGCACGATGTAGACAAGGCGCCGACCGATCTGTTCGGCCCACCACTGCGCCTTCGGGACATGGGTACGGCTGACCAGCCTGGTCGGCTCCACCTGCCCCACGGTCAACGCGTCCATCAGCGGTGCTGTGGTGAGGCCGAGCAGGCGCGAGTAGCTGCGCACCTGCCCGCGCACGAACACCGGGGCACCGAGCCGGGACCAGTCCTCGTTCTCCAGCGAGCGCACCACCCGATGGGGCATGTGCAGGCGCGCGGCCACGTCATCGATGCTCAGGCCTGCCGCTTCGCGCGCAATGCGCAGGCGCGCGCCGCAGCCGGCAAGCGCCTCGTGGTTCAGGTCTGATTGTTGATTCGAGGTCATTGCGCGCGCGGTGCCGTGGTAGGACCCGGGGAAATCGCCTGCAAACGTGAACGATAACGCGAAGCGGCCACGTTGTCGCCTGTTTTTTCTTCGACCTGTATCGCAAGTTGCAGCGCCGCCGCCTCGACAGGCGCAACCGCCAGCCAGCGCTCGACGAACGCCCGCGCCTCCAGGTATTTGCCCTGTGCAAGCTCCAGCGCGGCCATCCC
>JANJSW010000313.1 GCA_024711415.1 Thermomonas sp.
GCGGTGCCGCCGATGGTCTTCTTGTCGAAGTCGATGGCCAGATCCAGCGCCAGATCGGTGGTGCGGACCTTGTCCGGCTGCGCGTAGGAATGCTCGTCCACGATCTGTTCCGCGGCGGCAGCCGGCGCGGCCGGCGTGGCGGCGGCGGGCGCCGGGTTCTGGTTGCGCTGGCAGCCGGTGGCGACCAGGCCGAGCGCGGCGGCAATGGAAACGGAAAGAAGCAGCTGACGCATGGACACGACCCGATGGCGGAAAACCCGAGTTTATCGCTGCCGGCAGGCATCCGTCGCATGCCCGGCCGCGCCGCGGCGCACGTGGCCCACACTGCGCGCCCGCCACCTCCGGCCATCCCTGCCATCAGTCATGGCAACCGTGGGCACCGGTGCGGCATCCCACTGTCATCGATGTTCCGCCATGGAGAGCCCGCTTGAAGCCGTTCACCCTGAAGACGCACGCCTTGGCCGCCGCCCTGCTGCTGTGCGCCCCGTTCGCCGGCGCCCATGCCGCCACCCCGCCCGCGACGGACGATGCCGGTTCGGTGTCGCGCTCGCCGTTCGTGCCCGGCGGCCGCATCCCGCTGTTGCGCGGCGACATCAGCATCGACGGCAACCCGGACGAGGCGGCGTGGGGCGACGCGCTGGTGCAGGAGATCGCCTTCGACATCCAGCCGGGCGACAACACCCCTGCGCCGGTGAAGACCACGGTGCGGATGGGCTACACCGCCGATGCGCTGTACCTGGCCTTCCACGCGATGGACCCGGACCCCGCGCGCATCCGCGCCCACCTGCGCGACCGCGATGCCGCGTTCAACGACGACTGGGTCGGGGTGTTCCTCGACACCTTCAACGACCACCGCCGCGGCTACGAGCTGATCGTCAACCCGCTGGGCGTGCAGGCCGACCTGATCCGCGACGAAACCAACAGCAACAACCAGGAAGATCCCAGCTGGGACGGGCTGTGGGCCAGCGCCGGCCGGCTGACCGCGGACGGCTACGAAGTGGAGGTGCGCATCCCGTTCTCCACCCTGCGCTTTCCCGCCGCCGGCGGCGACCAGCGCTGGGGCATTTCGCTGTTCCGCAACTGGCCGCGCGACAAGCGCCACCAGCTGGCCAGCCACCGGGTGCCGCGCGAAGCCAACTGTTTCCAGTGCCAATGGGGCAAGTACGACGGCATGGCCGGCGCGCAGCAGGGCCGCAACCTGGAGATCGTGCCGACCCTGACCGTGGGCGCCACGCAGAGCCGTGACAACGCCGGCGAACGCTGGCACAGCGGCGACACCAGCATCGAGCCGGGCGTGGACGTGAGCTGGGCGCCGTCGCCCGCGATGACCCTCAATGCCACCCTCAACCCCGACTTCTCGCAGGTGGAGACCGACCAGCTGCAGCTCAGCTTCAACGACAGCTTCGCCCTGTTCTACCAGGAGAAGCGGCCGTTCTTCCTGGAGGGCGCCGACTACTTCACCAGCCAGTTCGACGTGCTCTACACCCGCCAGATCGCCGACCCCGACTTCGGCCTGCGCGTCACCGGCCGCACCGGCAGCGGCGCCTACGGTGCGATCGTCGCGCGTGATGCCACCACCCTGCTGCTGGTGCCCGGCGTGCTGGGTTCCGGCTTCGAGCAACTCGACCAGAAGGCCAACGTGGCGGTGGGCCGCTACCGCTACGACTTCAACACCCACTTCAGCGTCGGTGCGATCGGCACCTTCCGCCAGGGCGACGACTACGGCAACAACGTCGCCGGCGTCGACGCGCGCTGGCAGCAGGGCAGCCACACCGCCACCGCGCAGTTCCTGCACAGCCAGTCGGAATATCCGGCCGCCATCGTCGATGGCTACAGGGACGAGCTGGGCGACGACGCCACCCCGTCCGGCAATGCCTGGCGCGCCGCGTATTCGTTCGGCAACCGCAACTGGAGCTTCGACGCCTGGCACATGGACATCGACCCGGGCTTCCGCGCCGATCTCGGCTTCATGGGCCAGGTGGGCTACGACAAGTCGCTGCTGGGCGGCGGCCACAGCTGGTTCCGCGACAGCAAGGCGTTCAACCGCATCAATGCCTACGTGGACTTCGACATCACCCACCGCTTCGACGGCCAGCTGCTGGAACGCGAGCTGGAAGCGCAGGTCAACGCGCAGGGACCGATGCAGAGCGGCCTGCGCCTGCACGGCCTGACCCGCACGCGGTACTGGGAAGGCCGGCTGTTCGACGAGCACTACGCCGACGTCAACGCCAGCTTCCGCCCCAACGGCAAGCTGCAGCTGGGCGCCTACGTGCAGGTCGGGCAGATGCTGGACCTGGCCGCGGACCGCACCGGCCGACGCACGATGCTCGAGCTGTTCGGCAACCTCAATGTCGGCCGCGGCATCGCGCTCGACATGGACCTGGTCCACCAGCGCATGCGCCGCGACGGCGGCACCGCGTTCACCGCCAGCGTGCTGAACGCGGGTGGCAGCTGGCAGTTCGACCCGCGCCAGCGGCTGCGCATCACCGTGCAGGGCAGCAAGGTGGACCGCGATCCGGCGCTCTACCTCGACGCGGTCAACGAAAGCGCGCGCGACTGGGCCGCGCAGCTGGTCTATTCCTACAAGGTCAACCCGCGCACCGCGCTGTACGCCGGCGCGTCCTACGGCGCGTTCATGGACGACGACCATCGCGAGCTGTTCGGCAACACCCGCAGCGTGTTCGTGAAGCTGAGCTACGGCTGGCAGCCGTAACCCGCGCGACGCGGACGACAGTGGAACGGGGGCGGCAACGCCCCCTTTCGCATGCTCAGCCCAGCTTCGACAGCCGCAGCTGGAACAGCACCTTGGTCACCAGCAGGCGCTCCTCGATCGGCTTCAGCACCAAGTCGTTGGCGCCGTCGCGCAGCAGCGCGGCCTGGTTGTCGCGGTTGTCGTCGCCGGTCATCATCACCATCGGCAGGCGGCGCTTGCCGTAGCGGAATACGCCGCGAATCTGGTTGAGCAGTTCGCGCCCACTGAGCGCACCCTTCAGGTACACGTCGCTGAGCACCACGTCGGCGCCGACGTCGCCATCCTTGCGGCCGAAGAACTTGTGCAGGTGTTCCAGCGCGTCCTCGGCGCTGATCACGTGCAGCACCTGCATGCCGTGGCGCTCCAGCATGCGCTTGGTCGCCACCGCCACCACCCGGCTGTCCTCCACGTACAGCACCCGCGCGCCTTCGATCGGTGCCGGCTGCACGTAGCCGCGAATGAACGCGGCCAGCGCGGTCTGGCCCAGCGACTTGTCGAAGTAGTCGGTGATGTCCTCGGTGAAGGTGCGCGTTTCCAGCGCCTCCTGGGCGTTGCCGGAAATCACGATCACCGGCACGTAACTCTGTCCGGACGCCTCGCGCACGCTGCGCGCCAGCGCCAGGCCGTCGCCGTCCGGCAGCACCAGCGCGGTGGTGACCAGGTCGACCGCACCGGCCTCCAGCGCCTTGCGCGCCTCGGCGATGCCGGAACAACCGATCACTTCCGCGCCCGGCAGTTCCTTCAGCAGGGTGTCGCCCACCAGCTTGCGCACCAGCTTGCTGCCATCGACCACCATCACCCGGGGTGCGTCGCTGACCACGTGGCGAAGGTCCTGTTTCTCGGCCATCTCTCAATGCTCCCGCGGGCGGGCCTGCCGCAGATAGTGCCCGGTGACCAGACCCGCGCCCAGCCAGCCCAGCAGGCCGGCCCCGGCCAGCACGCAGGCGGCGGCCAGCGGATCCAGGCCCTGCAACGCGAAATTGCTGCCATAACGCGCCGACAGCGCGGCCAGCGGCGCCTGCAGCGCCATCCATGCCAGGGTGAGGATGCCCAGCGCCAGCGCGCCGGCGGACAGTCCGTACCAGGCGCCGAGGTAGAGGAACGGCCGGCGCACGAAACCGTCGTTGGCACCGAGCAATTGCAGCACGCCGATTTCCTCGCGCCGCGACTGGATGTCCAGCCGCACGGTGTTGCCGACCACCAGCAGCGCGCCCAGCCCCAGCAACGCGGCCAGCACCTGCACCGCTCGCGCGCCGAAGCCCAGCCATGCCTGCAACCGTTCGCGCCAGCGCGCGTCGTGCTGCACGCGGTCGGTTTCCGGCAACGCTTGCAAGGCCTGCACCAGCGCGCGCTCGTCGTCGCGCGGCACCACCCGCAACGCCTGCGGCAGCGCCGCACGCGCGGCCTCTTCGCCCAGCGCATCGATCGCTGCGGCCAGGTCTTCGCGCTGGCGCAGCTGCGTCAGCGCCTGTTCCGGCGCCACCCGTTCCACCGAAGCGACATCGTCGCGCGCGCGCAGCACCTCGGCAAGCGCCTCCGCCTTCGCCGCGTCGAGGCCCGGCTGCAGGAACACCGTCACCTCGCGCGCGGCCTGCACCTGACCGCCCAGTCGCTGCACGT
>JANJSW010000337.1 GCA_024711415.1 Thermomonas sp.
GCCGCGCGGCCCGTTGCGCATCCCCAACCTGACCCGGCTTGGGTTGCCGCAGGCCCATGCGCTGGCCAGCGGACGCATCGCTCCCGGCTTCGAGGACATGTCAGCCGCGCAGGCGCAGTGGGGGTGCATGGACGAGCGCGCCCGCGGCAAGGACACCCCATCCGGCCACTGGGAAAGCGCCGGGGTGACGCTGCACGAGCCGTTCGGCCTGTTCGAGGCGGCGCAGGACAGCTTCCCGTCGGCGCTGCTGCAGGCGCTGGTCGAAGATGCTGGGCTGCCCGGGGTGCTGGGCAACTGCCATGCGTCGGGCACGGACATCATCGCGCGACTGGGGGAGGCGCATATCGCCAGCGGCAAACCCATCGTCTACACCTCGGCCGATTCGGTGTTCCAGATCGCCGCGCACGAGGAGGCGTTCGGGCTGGAGCGCCTGTACGAAGTTTGCCGGATCGCGCGCGAACTGCTGGCGCCGTACAACATCGGCCGGGTGATCGCCCGGCCGTTCATCGGCCATGGCCCCGACGACTTCCGGCGTACCGGCAACCGCCACGACTACGCGCTGCCGCCGCCGCGGCCGACCCTGCTGGATGTGGTCTGCGCACGAGGCGGCAAGGTGCACGCGGTGGGCAAGATCAGCGACATCTTCGCTGCGCAGGGCGTGAGCCGGGCGCTGCTGGCCAGCGGCCACGATGCACTGTTCGACGCCACGCTCGCGGCATTGGCGCACGCGGGCGAGGGCGATCTGGTCGCCACCAATTTCGTCGATTTCGACAGCGTCTACGGCCACCGCCGCGATGCCCTCGGCTATGCCGCGGCGCTGGAGCATTTCGATGCGCGCCTGCCGGAGCTGCTGGCGGTGCTGCACCCCGGCGACCTGCTGGTGCTGAGCGCCGACCACGGCTGCGATCCCAGCTGGCCGGGCAGCGACCACACCCGCGAGCGCGTGCCGCTGCTGGCCTTCGGCCCCGGACTGGCGCCGCGCGCGCTGGGCCGGCGCGACAGCTTCGCCGACCTCGGCCAGGGCATCGCCACCCATCTGGGCCTGCCGCCGCTGGCGGAGGGCCGCTGCTTCCTGACGGACTGATCCATGAGTACAACGCATATCGAAGCTGGCGTCGGCGCGATCGCCGACACGGTCCTGCTGCCGGGCGATCCGCTGCGGGCGCGCTTCCTCGCGCAGGAACTGCTCGAGGCCCCGGTGCAGGTGAACGCGCGCCGCAACATGCTGGGCTATACCGGCCAATGGCAGGGCAGGCCGGTGACGGTGATGGGGGGCGGGATGGGCATTCCGTCCACCGCGATCTACGTGACCGAACTGGTGCGCAGCTACGGCGTGCGCCGGATCATCCGCGTCGGCACCTGCGGCGGGGTCGGCGATGTCGAAATCGGCGACGTGCTGCTGGCGCAGTCGGGCAGCACCGATTCGCGCTTCAACCGCATGCAGTTCGGCGGTCATGACCTGTCCACCTGCGCGGATTTCGGGCTGCTGCGCGCCGCGGTGGACGCCGCCGGCGCGCAGGGCATCCAGGCCCGGTTGGCGCACGTTTTCAGCACCGACTGCTTCTATGACGGCGACCCGCAGCTGCTGGCGCACCTGCGCCGGCACCGCATCCACGGCGTCGAGATGGAGACGGCCGGGCTGTATGGACTGGCGATGCGCGAAGGGTTCGCCGCGCTGGCGATCCTGGCCGTCAGCGACCATCTCGACAGTGGCGCCAGCATGCCGCCTGAGCAGCGGGAGCAGGGGCTCGCGCGGATGGCCCGGCTTGCTCTGGCCTGCACCGACGCATGACCGCTGCGCGGCGCTATGCTCGCGCTGCGCACGCCAGGTGCGCTGACCGGGGAATACCGATGCGCAGACTGATCGCCGCTCTCATCCTGTCCCTGTGTGCCCTGCCGGGCCTGTCGCCGCCGGTGGCCGCCCAGACCGCACCGGTGTTGCGGCCGATGGTGGCACCGCGGGTCGCCGCGTCGACCGCGATTGACTACAAGGCCCAGTACGAACAGGAACGCGCCCGGAACCAGCAGCTGCGCGAAGAAAACGGCAGCCTGCGGACCACGCTTGCGGCCTGGACCAGCAAGGGCGGCAGTCTGGTGCATGCCTATTGCGAGACGCCCACGCGCAGCGCCAGCAGTGCCGGTGCCAGCAACGACTGCGCCGCCTCCGGCTACACCTGCGAACCGGTCAGCGGCCTGTGCCGCACCTCGGCGGCGAATTCCGACCAGTGCGCGGCTGGCCACTCCTGGTGCGTGTACGGCAACCGCTGCGTGCGCAGCGCAGCCGACTGCAAGCCCTGAACCGGACGTCGCCTGGTCTCGCAGGTGCGGGGATCGGGATCCCCTGCCGCTCTCCGCATCGCCTGACACAGGTCAAGGCGATGTCCGGGGCGCGGCGTAGCATGGCCCTGTTCATTGCAAACAGGAGTCATTCCCATGTCCATCCAGCTTGATCCGGAACCCAGCGTCCACGTCTTCGATGCGCGCGGCATCGCCCGTCGTTTCCGCCATTCGGCGATCTTCGGGGCGCTGGGTGCGCTGCGCAACGGCGAAACCATGCGCTTCATCAACGATCATGATCCGATCCCGCTGCTGGGCCAGATCGGCCAGCGTTTCGGCGAACATGTCACGGTGGAATACCGCCAGCGCGACCAGGCCGGCGTGGTGATCGACTTCGGGGTCACCGGCCTGCCGGAAGAGTAGTCACAGGAGAGCCCGTCGATGCATCTGCCCGCTTTCTATTCGCACGCGCCACGGCTGCTGGTGCGCGACCCGCTGGCCGAACTGCTGGGGGCGGCGGACGACGGGCTGATCGAATACGGCTATGCCGACGCGGTGCGGCTGGCCGGACATTCCTGTCCTACCGTGGCCGGCGCCTACCTGATGGCGCGCGCCGGCCTGCGCGCGCTGTATCCGGACGCGGTGCCGGAACGCGGCGGCGTGGTGGTGACGATGGGCGCGGCGGAAGTGGAGGGCACCACCGGCGTCATCGCGCAGGTGTTCACGCTGCTCACCGGCGCGGCGGCCAACAACGGTTTCCACGGCCTTGCCGGCCAGCACGCCCGCCACAACCTGCTGCGCTACGGCGGCGGCGACCGCAGCAGCATCGCCAGCTTCCGGCGTGCCGACACTGGCGACACCGTCCATCTGTCGATGGATCTTTCCAGCATCCCGCCGGCGCCGCAGCTGCGCGAGCTCATGGTGCGCGCGCTGGCCGCCGATGCCAGCAGCGAGGAGCGCGCGGCGTTCGGGTCGGTCTGGCAGGAGCGGGTACGCGCGCTGCTGCTGGAGCACGCCGAAGATCCGAACGTGATCCGGGTCGAACGCCGCTGAGGCTCAGCGCTTCACCGCCAGTACCCCGTCCAGCGCCAGCTCCGCCTTGAAGCCGGCGGCTTCCAGGCGCTTTGCCACTTCGCGCGGCACGTCGCGGCCGGAGGTCAGCTTGTTGGGACTGCCGGTGTAGTGGAACAAGCGCCCGCCCTTGCGCAGCACCCGCGCCAGCTGGAGGTAGAAATCCAGCGAATAGAGTTCGCCGGCGATGCCGAAGCGCGGCGGGTCGTGCAGGGCGGCGTCGAACGCCGCGTCAGGCAGCGTGGTGATGGCCTGCGACACGTCGGCATGGGCCAGCTGCAGGCGCCCGCCACTTGCGCCGGGATCGGGCGACCACGGGTTGATGGTGCGCAGCCACAGCACGTCCTCGTTCTTCTCGAACGACTGCAGGCGCGCCACCCCGGCGTCGAGGCAGCAGGCAGCGAAATAGCCCAGCCCGCCGCAGGTATCCAGCACGGTCTTGCCCGCCGGCTGCACCAGTGCCACCTTGCGGCGCGCGTCGTCCAGCGGCGATTCCTTCGAGGTGGGCAGCATCTTGATGCCGTCGATCTCGAATGTCGGCAACTGCCAGTCGGTCGGCACCAGCTTGATCAGCTTGCCGGCGTAGCGCGACACCGGTGCGAATGCCTCGCCGTCCCACCAGTACAGGGTCCGGTCCTTGAGCTTGCCGGGGTAGGGGTAGGCGATGCCCTGCCAATGCCAGTG
>JANJSW010000015.1 GCA_024711415.1 Thermomonas sp.
AACGGTGGCGCTGGACGGATCGCTGGTGCTGCCCGGCAAATCGGCGACGCTGCTGGAGATCGAGTGAGCCTCAGATCGCAAGCCAGCCGGCGACCACGGCGCGCAGCTCGTCCACGCCCTGCTTCGACTCGCCGGAGAACAGCTGCACGCTGACGCTGTCGGCGAACGATCGCGACAGCTCCATCCGCACCGCCTGCAGGGTATTGCCGGCGGCACCGCGGCCGAGCTTGTCGGCCTTGGTCAGGATCACGTGCGCTGGCAGCCCGCGGCGCATGGCGTAGCCCAGCATCTGCCGGTCGTATTCCTTCAGCGGATGGCGCACGTCCATCACCACCACCAGCCCGCGCAGGGCGTCGCGGCTGCCGAAATAGCCTTCGAGGAAGGCCTGCCAGTGCGCCTGCAGGTCCTGTGGCACCTTGGCGTAGCCATAGCCCGGCAGGTCGACCAGGTATTTGTTCTCGTGCGGCGGCAGCCCGAAGAACACCAGCTGCTGGGTGCGGCCGGGGGTCTTGGACACGCGTGCCAGCGCGTTCTGCTGGCAGAGCGCATTGAGGGCGGAGGATTTGCCGGCGTTGGAGCGGCCAGCGAAGGCCACTTCGAAGCCGCCATCGGGCGGCAACTGCCGGTAATTGTGGGCGGCCAGCAGATACTGGGCGCGCGCGAACGGATTGGGTGCAGCCATGGGCATAGCATGGCATGTCCGCGCCGATGCGGGTCCGGTTTGACCGCTCCGGGCCCGCCGACCATAATTTGCAGGTTGCGCGGCACCTGCCCGCGTCCTTATGCCAGTGGAGTTCCGCATGCGTCCTGTCCATGCCCTTGCCGGTGTTGCCTGTCTTGCTCTCGCCGCCGCTGCCTGGGCCCAGAGCGAAGCCGTCGCCGCACCCGACAATGCCCCGGTGCAGACCGCACCGCTGGCCGAAAAGCCCGCCACCTGGGGTGATGCCAAGGCCGGACAGGCCAAGGCCGGCGCCTGCGCGGCCTGCCACGGCCTCGACGGCAACGCGATGCAGCAGAACGCGCCGCGCATCGCCGGCATGCCGGAGCGCTACATCGCCGACCAGCTGCACCTGTTCAAGAGCGGCCAGCGCACCAGCGGCATGGCCGCGATCATGGCCCCGTTTGCCGGCATCCTCAGTGCGCAGGACATGCGCGACGTGGGCGCCTGGTACGCCAGCCAGAAGGCCGGCACCGGCGTGGCCGACGACACCGCGATCGCCGAAGGCCCCAACCAGGGCATGAAGTTCTACCAGGTCGGCGAGCGCCTGTTCCGCAGCGGCGATCCGGCCCGCGGCATGCCGGCCTGCATGGCCTGCCACGGCCCGTCGGGTGCCGGCAACCCCGGTCCGGCCTATCCGACCCTGCACGGTCAGGACTCGGCATACGTGACGCGCCGGCTGGAGGAATACCGCACCGGCACCACCACCTACACCGCGCCGGCGCATTTCAACCTCATGGCCGCGGTCAGCAAGTCGCTGAGCGATGAGGAAATCCGTTCGCTGGCCAGCTACGTGCAGGGCCTGCATACCCGCGCCCCCGGCACCACCAAGGAAAGCATCGCCCGCTGAGCGATGCTTCACCATGCGTTGGCCATGGCCCGTGCATGCTCGTCCGGGCCCACTGATTGAACACCGGAGCCTGATTCGATGCGCGGAGTGCTGTTGACGTTCGTCCTGCTTGCCGCCACCGCGTTGGTGCCCGCACAGGCGCAGCGCGCCCTGCCCGGCCTGACCGAAGGCGTGCAGTACCGTTACGTCGACAACGGCCAGCCCTATCAGGCGCTGCCGCCCGGCATGGTGGAAGTAGCCGAGGTATTCGCCTACACCTGCCCGCACTGCGCGCACTTCTCGCCGATGCTGGAAGCCTGGGCCAAGAAGCTGCCCGCGCACGCCCGGCTGGTGCTGGTCCCCGGCGTTTTCAGCCGTGACGATCCCTGGTCGCGGGTGTTCTTCGCCGCGCAGGCCACCAAGTCGCTGCAGGTCCTGCACCCGCGCCTGTTCGCCGCCGTCCACGAGACCGGCGAACTGCCGCGCAATGCCGATGCTGCCCAGATCCTCGCCTTCGCCGGCCGCGTGCAGGGCAGCAACGCCGCGGCAATGAAAGTGGCGATGGCCGACGACGCCGCGCTGCTGCCCAAGCTGAAGCAGGCCTACGATTTCGGCGCCCGCAGCCAGGTCGAGGGAACGCCGTCGCTGGTGATCGCCGGCCGTTACCTGGTCCTCGGCAACAGTTACGAAAGCCTGCTGGCCAATGCGCGTGCGGTCGTCGACGCGCTGGCACCGAAGAAGAAGCCGGCCCCGCCGCGCGCCGCACCGGCGGCCAAACCCGCCACCCCCCGATCCTGACCGACTGACGGAACCGCCATGACCGCACTGCGCCACGCCCTGCTCCTGCTCGCCCTGCTGCCGCTGGCCGCCTGCAAGAACGACGCGCCCGCGCCGGTCGCGGCCGGAGACGCCGCCCCGGCGGCCACCCAGGCCGCCACCAAGGCCGCCAGCGCCGAGGATCCGCAGCGCGCAGCGCAAGCGGAGGCTGCGGTGCAGGCCGCCGCCGAAGCCGCCGCCAAGGCGCCGCCACCGGTGGAGGGCACCGATTACGTGACCATCACGAACGGCCAGCCGTTCGACACCGCGCCGGGCCGGATCGAAGTGGTCGAGTTCTTCGGCTACGTCTGCCCGTTCTGCGCCGCGGTGCAGCCGCAGGTCTCGGCGATGAAGGCCAAGCTGCCGCCGGACGTGCATTTCGTCTACGTGCCGGCCGCGTTCGGCGCGATGTGGGACAACTACGCCAAGGCCTACTACGCCGCCGAAGCGATGGGGCTGGTGGAAAAGACCCATGACGCGATGTTCCGCGCCATCCACATCGACCAGACCCTGAAGGGCGAGCGCGGCATGGACAAGCCGGAGGACATCGCCGCGTTCTACGCGAACTACGGCGCCAACCCCGGGCAGTTCCTCAACAGCATGCAGAGCTTCGCGGTGGCCACCAAGATGAACCGCGCCCGCCAGTACATGACCGAAGCCTTCGCCAACGGCGACCAGATGGGCACCCCGGCCTTCGTGGTCGCCGGCAAGTACCGGGTGAAGGGCAAGAGCGTGGACGACATGTTCCGCATCATCAACCAGCTGATCGTCGCCGAGCGCGCCAAGCTTGCCGCCACCGCCCCGGTGACGACGACCACGCCGGCAGCGACGGAAGCGCCGCAGGGCTGATCCCCGTCCACCATGGACAAACGCCGGCTGCGCCTGCTGAGCGCCAACATCCAGGCCGGCTCCAGCACGCGCGGCTACCACGACTACGTCGCGCGCAGCTGGTCGCACGTGCTGCCGGCCGGCAACAAGCGCGGCGCACTGGACACCATCGCCGAACTGGCCGGCCGCCACGACATCGTCGGCCTGCAGGAGGCCGATCCCGGCAGCCTGCGCTCCGGCTTCACCAACCAGACCCATTATCTGGCCGAGCGCGCCGGCTTCGCCTACTGGAGCCACCAGCCCAACCGCAGCGTGGCCGGCGTGGCCTCCAGCGCCAACGGCCTGCTCAGCAAGCTGGAGCCGCGGCTGGTCGAGGACCACCCGCTGCCGGGCCGGGTCAAGGGCCGCGGCGTGCTCACCGCCACCTTCGGCGAGGGCCGGGACGCGCTGACCGTCGCGGTGGAGCATCTCTCGCTGGGCAGCCAGTCGCGGCGCTCGCAGATCGACTTCATCGCCGACATCCTCGCCGGCCTGCCGCACGCGGTGCTGATGGGCGACTTCAACTGCGATCCCGAGCAACCGGAGATGCAGCAGCTGTATCGCAAGACCCGGCTGCAGCCGCCCGACCGCTGCGTGCCCACCTTTCCGTCGTGGCGCCCGCAGCGTGCCATCGACCACATGCTGGTAACGCCGGCGCTGGCGCTGGCCACCATGCAGGCGCTGCCCGCCGCGCAGTCCGACCACCTGGCCCTGTCGGTGGAACTGGACGTGCCGGAAACGGCGCTGCGCTGAAACGACCCTAGATCGCGCTGTACGCGAACGCGCTGCCGACCACCAGCAGGAACACCGCGAACACCCGCTTCAGCGCCGGCCCGCTGAGCGCATGCGCGAGCCGGGTGCCGTAAGGCGCCGCCAGCACCGACGCCAGCGCCACGCCGATCGCCGCCGGCAGATAGACGTAGCCCACCGCGCCTGCCAGCGACAGCGCGCCCGCCGGCGCCTGCAATGCGTAGCCCAGCGCGCTGCCCAAGCCGATGAAAATGCCGCAGGCGGACGATGTGCCCACCGCCCGCACCGGCGCCACCCCGCGCCACACCAGCAGCGGCACGGTCAGGCTGCCGCCGCCGATGCCGACGATCGCCGACACGATGCCGATCCCGCCACCTGCCAGCGTGTAGCCCGGGCCCCGCGGCACCAGCGTGGCATCGCCGCCGGATTTCGGCTGCACCAGCAGCATCTGCGCGGCCACGATCCAGCAGTACGCCGCCACGCACCAGCGCAGCACGTCGCCATCCAGCGCGATCGCGAAGCGGCTGCCCAGCCAGCCGCCCAGCAGCACGCCGGGAACCATCCAGCCCACCGTCGGCCACAGCACGCTGCCGCGGCGGTGATGCGCGCGCGCCGATGAGGCCGCGGTCAGCACGATGCTGGCCAGCGAACTGGCCAGCGCCGCGTGCATCGCCGCGTCCACCGGCACGCCCTGGGTGGGCAGCAACCATGCCAGTGCACCCACCAGCACCAGCCCGCCGCCGATGCCCAGCAGCCCGGCCAGCACGCCGGCACACGCGCCCAGCGCCAGATAGAGAAGCAGGAACGACATCGCGCACCATCGAAAAGGACGTTCATCGATGCTCGGCTATAGTCGGGCGATGCACAAGATCGCGCCCTCGCTGCTGCTGTTGTCGTCGCTGGTTACCGGCCCCGCGACCGCCCACGCGCAGTCGCCCACGCCGCGCCCGGCACCGCTGCTGCAACCGGCCCCGGTGCGGATCGCGCCGCCCGATCCGGCCCTGCGCGCCGCCTTCGACACCGCCGCCGGCAGCAGCGGGCTGGATGACCTGGCACTGGCGGGTTTTTCCAGCCAGCCGCTGGCCGGCTGGCTGGAGTACGTCGCCCTGCGCGGACGCATGGATACGTTGCCGCTGGCGCGCGGCAATGCCTTCCTGATGGCGCATCGGGGCGAGCCGGTGGCCGCGACCTTCCGCAACGACTGGCTCAGCGCGCTGGCCCGCCGCAACGAATGGCAGGCCTTCCTCGACCAGTGGGATGCCGGAATCGACGGCGCCGCGCTGCGCTGCCTGCGCCTGCAGGCGTTGATGGCGGTCAATCGCGTCGATGCCGCATGGACGACCGACGCACAGGCGCTGTGGCGCAGCAGCGGCCGCTCCCTACCGGCGCAATGTGACCCACCGTTCGCGCTGCTGGCCGCGCAAGGTGGCCTGACGGATGCGCTGCGCTGGGAGCGCTTCGACCGTGCCGCCGCCGACGCACAGGCCGGCGTGATGCGCGCGATCGCCGCCGGCCTGCCCGCTGCCGATGCGGCCCTGGCGCTGCAGTACGCGGCCTATCTGGATGCACCGGAGGCCACCGTGGACGCGTGGCCGAAGACTGCACGCAGCCGGCTGGTGGCTTCGACCGCGCTGGCGAAACTCGCCAAGGCCGATCCGGATTGCGCCGAAGCACTGCTGCCCGGCGTCGCACAGGCACTCGCTTTCGACGAGTCCGACCGCGGCCGCGTGCTGTACCAGATCGCGCTGTGGACGGTGGCCTCCTACCTGCCGGATTCCGCGCGGCGGCTCGCCAACGTCCCGGCGTCGGCCTATGACGACAGCCTGCACGAGTGGCGGGTGCGCGAAGCGCTTTCGCGCAGCGACTGGGCCGCCGCGCTGGCCGCGATCAAACGCATGCCGGATGCGCAGCGCAACGATTCGCGCTGGCTGTATTTCGCCGCCCGCACCAGCGAACTGACCGGCGACGTGGCCGCTGCCAAGTCGCTGTACGCGCAGGCCGCGCGCAAGCCCGACTTCCACGGCTTCCTCGCCGCCGACCGCCTCGACCAGCCCTACGCGCTGTGCCCGTGGCTGCCCGCGCCGACGCCGGCGCTGAAGCAGGCGGTGGCCCGCGATCCGAACATCATCCGCGCCGTGCAGCTGTTCCAGCTCGACCGCAGGGGCTGGGCCGCGCGCGAATGGAACGCCGCGCTGGCGCGCTTCAGCGACGAACAGCGGCGGCTGGCGGTGGAGGTGGCGCAGGACAACGGCTGGTTCGACCGTGGCGTGTTCGGGCTGGTCAACGTCGATGGCAAGCGCTTTCCGGAGGAGCAGCGCCTGTACCGGCTGCGCTTCCCGCTGCACCACGACGCCACGATCCGCCGCGAAGCCGCGCGCAACGGCCTCGACCCGGCGTGGGTGGCGGCCGAGATCCGCGCCGAAAGCGTGTTCGACCCCAGCGCCCGCTCCAGCGCCGATGCGCGTGGCCTGATGCAGGTGGTGCCCGCCACCGGCGCGGCGATCGCAGCGAAGATCGGCCAGCCCTGGAACGGCGCCGACACGCTGTTCGATCCCGACGCCAACATCGCCATCGGCAGCGCCTACCTGCGCCAGCTGATGGACCGCTACGGCGGCAAGCCCTATCAGGTGATCGCCGGCTACAACGCCGGACCCACTCCGCTGAACCGCTGGGTTTCCCAGCGCCCGACGATGGACCCGGACTTCTGGATCGAGACCATCAGCTACAAGGAAACCCGCGAATACGTGGCGCGCGTGCTCAGCTTCAGCACGATCTACGACTGGCGCCTGGACGGCAGCGCGCAGCGCCTGTCCGACCGCATGCTCGGCCTCGCCAGCGGCCAGCGCAAGGCGTTTGCCTGCCCGGTGGAAGCGCCTGTCGCGCCGGCTTCGCCGGCACCGGCGAAGCCGACCAAACGCCGCAGGTAGCGCACTCGGGCATCATCCGCACATGCATGCGCTTGCGGACAACGTGAACACCTATCTCGTCGGCGGCGCCGTGCGTGACGCCCTGCTCGGCCTGCCGGCGGGCGACCGCGACTTCGTGGTGGTCGGTGCCAGCGTGCAGCAGATGCTGGATGCCGGCTATCGCCAGGTCGGCCGCGACTTCCCGGTCTTCCTGCATCCCGATACCGGCGAGGAGCACGCGCTGGCGCGCACCGAGCGCAAGTCCGGGCGCGGCTACACCGGCTTCGTGGTGCATGCCGACCCGTCGGTGACGCTGGAAGACGACCTGCGGCGCCGCGACTTCACCATCAACGCCATCGCCCGCGCAGGCGACGGCACGCTGGTCGATCCGTTCGGCGGCGCGCGCGACATCGAAGCGCGGGTGCTGCGCCACGTCGGCGACGCCTTCGTCGAAGACCCCCTGCGGGTGCTGCGTGCGGCGCGCTTCATGGCGCGCTTCGCGCCGCTGGGTTTCAGCGTCGCCCCGGAAACGCTGGCGCTGATGCGGCAGATCGCCGCCAGCGGCGAGCTGGCCGAGCTGGTGCCGGAGCGGGTCTGGCAGGAGCTGGCAAAGGCGCTGCGCGCCGCCGCCCCCGGCGCCTTCCTGCGCACCCTGCGCGAGGCCGACGCCCTGCGCGCGGTGCTGCCGGAAGTCGATGCGCTGTACGGCGTGCCGCAGCGCGCGGAGTACCACCCGGAAATCGATACCGGCCTGCACTGCGAGCTGGTCTGCGACATGGCCGCCCGCCTCGCGCCCGGTGACGACCTGATCGGCTACGCCGCGCTGTGCCACGATCTCGGCAAGGCGCTCACCCCCGCGGACGTGCTGCCGAAGCACCTGATGCACGAGCAGCGCGGGGTCGCCCCCGCCATCGCCATGAGCCAGCGGTTGAAGGTGCCGAACGAACACCGCGAGCTGGCGGTCGCCTGCTGTCGCGAACACCTCAACGTCCATCGCATCGCCGAACTGAAAGCCGCGACCGTGGTTGATCTGATCGCCCGCTGCGACGGCTTCCGCAAGCCGGCCCGCATCGACCAGCTCGCCAGCGTCTGCGAGGCCGACGCGCGCGGCCGTGCCGGCAGGGCTGATGCCGACTATCCGCAGGCCGACATGTTGCGTTGCCTGCACGCAGCGGCCATGGGGGTGCGCGGCGCCGACATCGCCGCGCAGGGCGTCACTGGCCCGGCGTTCGGTGAGGCGCTGCGCAAGGCGCGGATCGCCGCGATCGCCGCAGCGCGCGGCTGAACCCGGCTATTCCGCGGTGGTCGGGTCGATGGTCGCAGTCACCCGGTTCACCGCATTGGCCGGGAACCCGCCCAGCCTTGCGTGTTCGCGCACGCTGGCTTCGTCGGGCGCGATGTATTCGCAATAGACCTTGTCCGCGGTGACGTGGCTGCGCACCCACTGGACCTGCGGGCCCATCTGGCGCAGGACGCCGCAGGAGGTCTGCGAGATCGCCTGCAGTTGCGCCGGCGACAGCGCGCCGGCACCGGGGATCTCGCGTTCGATGATGTAAGGGGGCATGGCCGTGTCCTCCGCGGAACCGTCCGCCCCCGATCCAACGCATCCGCCTGCCGGCAGCGGCCGCCGTTCGTCAGCGGCCGCCGTCCAGCCGCAGCAGCGCATCGCGCAGCGGCGTGAAGGCGCTGGCCAACCCGAGCAGGACGCCGAAGGTATTGGCCAGCGCATCGTTGCGGTCGAGCATCCGGCCCAGCTTCATCGACGCTTGCAGGTACTCCAGGCCGATCCCCATCAGCACCAGCAGCAGGCAGATGAAGCCCCACGACAGCCGCCGCGCGAACAGCTGCACCGCGCCCGCCGACAGCACCGCGTAGGCGGCGAAATGCTCCAGCTTGTCGCTGACCGGCAGCGGCGGCAGGTCCTTGCCGGGCAGCAGCGAACCGATCACCACGATGGCGATCGCCAGCATCCACAGGCCGGCCCACAGCCAGGGCCGCTTGAACGGCTTGAGCGAACGGCCAATGCGCGGCGTGCGACTCATCGGCAATGGCTCACAGGCGATGGCTCAGGTCGCCGACCAGGAAGGCAGCATCCAGCTCGACGCCGCGTTGGAAACCAATCGCCTGGAAGCGCTCGCCCATCTCGCTGGGCAGGGTCAGGATCTTGGCCTGCTGGCGCAGGTTGTGGCGCGCCACTTCATCGGCCGCCTGCGCTTCGGCAGCGGCAAGATTTTCCTGCAACCGGTTGCCGAGCAGGAAGCTGGCCTGCGAACAGTAGCCGGAGAACTCGAAGCCAGCGCCCACGCCGGCTTCGGCCAGCGCGGTGAAATCCACCGAGGCGGTGATGTCCTGCAGGCCGGGCCAGGCGAACACGTCATTGGTGACATGGTGCTGGCGGAACGCGCGCAGGGTGCCGTCGTCGCGCCCGGGCTGGTAGTACTCGCCGCGCGAATAACCATAGTCGATGAACAGCAGTGCGCCGTTGCGCAGGCCGCCGGCCACCGCCTGCAGCCAGTACGGCAGCTGCGCCAGCACCTCGCTGCGATAACCGTCGGCGAACGGTTCCGGCAGCTGCGATTCGATCCGACGCACGGCCGCGGCCAGCATCGGGTCGGCGGGCTGCTCGGCACGCACGAAGCGGCCTTCGCCATCCAGCGACACGCACTCCTCCAGCACCTCGCCGGCGCGAATGACGAAGCGCGGCGTCGGCAGCGCATCGATCACCTCGTTGGCGAACAGCACGCCGTCCCACGGTTCCGGGATCGGCCCGTCCAGCCATTCCACCCGTGCGAACAGTTCCGCCGGAAGGCGTCCCTGCAGACGCGCCCGCTGGCGCTGGCGCAGGTCGGCGCTGGGCTCCAGGATCGCGTAGCGCACCGGCAGCACGCCATCGGTCTGAAGCTTCTCCAGGCAGGCCTCGGCGAACGCGCCGCTACCGCCGCCCACCTCCATGAACACCGCGCCCTTGCCGGCCTGCCGCAGCGCCGGCGCCAGCGCGTCGGCCACGCAGGCGCAGAACAGCGGCGAGCGCTCCGGCGCGGTGGTGAAGTCGCCACCCGGCCCGAACTTGTGCGCACCGGCGCTGTAGTAGCCCAGTCCCGGCGCGTACAGCGCCAGCTCCATGAATTTCCAGAACGGGATGCGACCGCCGGCGGCGATGATCTGTTCCTGGATCACCTCGCGCAGGTGCGCGCTGTGCGCCTGCGCGTCGGCGGACGGCATCGGCAGCGTGGAAGCGGCCATCAGTCGAGCTCCATGCGCCGGCCGGCGCTCTGTCCCGGTCCGGAAAACACCCGCACCTCGATCGCCGCGATGGCGTGAGCACGCAGCGCGTCGCGGTCCTCGCACAGGCGCTGCAGGAACCAGTACGCGAACTCCTCCAGCGTGGCGTTCTCGATCGGCAGCAGCAGCACGTCGCCGCGCAGGAACGGGATGCACTGGCCATTGAAGTGCGCGTGCACGTGTTCGCCTGCTTCCTCGATGCGCAGGTGCTTCGAGCGCGTCGGCAGGATCGTCCACTCGTTCAGCTCGCGGCACAGCGCGACCACGCGGTCCTTGTAGATGCCGTAGTCGAAGCACATGCCGTTGCCCAGCATGCGCGCGTGGATGTCGACCTCCACGGTGAAGTTGTGGCCGTGCAGGCGTTCGCGTTCGGTGGCGTTGAAGATGGTGAAATGCGCCGCCGAGAACTTCATGTTCTGCTTGGCCAGGCGGATGACGACGGACGGGCTCATGGGAAATCCGCCTCGCCGATGTCGCCGAGCTGCGGGCGCATCAGGATGTCCTCGACCACCGTGCGCGCCGACAGCGACCACGCCGCCCACGCCATCTCCGCCACGTCCGCGGCGGGCATCAGCCGTTCCGGCGGCAGCGGCACGCCGTCCCACGAGGCGGTCAGGGTCGCGCCCGGCAGCAGCGCCACCACGCGCACGCCGTGCGGCTTCATTTCCTCGCGCAGGTTGCGCGAGAAGCCGTACAGCGCGTGCTTGGCGATGCTGTAGGAACCGCCGTTCGGGTAGGCGGCGATGGATGCGGTGCTGCACACGTTCAGCACCATGCCGCTGCGCCGTTCGACCATCTTCGGCAGCAGCCGCCTGGTCAGCCGGTAGGCGCCGAACAGGTTGGCCTGCAGCATGTCCAGCAGGGCGCCGTCGTCCTCGCCGGCGATCCCGCCGGGCCGGAACGCGCCGGCATTGTTCACCAGCAGGTCGACGGCACCGTGCTGCGCGAGGACGTCGCGTGCCAATGCATCCACGGCGTCGCCGTCACGCATGTCGCAGGCACGGCATTCGACTTGCGGCAGCGATGCCTTCAGCGCATCCAGCCCCGCCTGTCCGCGCGCGCAGGCGATCACGGTGGCGTCTTCGCGGGCGAAGCGTTCGACGATGGCGCGGCCGATCCCGCGCGAGGCGCCGGTCACCAGCACCACGCTCATGCAAAACTCCCGCGCTCGATCTCCACGCCCACCGCCGCGGCGTTCGCCAGCGCGTCCGGCTTGGACAACTTCAGCCGCACCCCCTTGGCGCCGAATTCGGTCAGGATCAGGTCGGCGCAGCATTCGGCCAGCGTCTCCACCAGCATGAAGTCGGTCTGCGCCACGTAGTCGGCCAGCCGCAGGCTCACCGCCTCGTAGTCCAGCGCATCGGCCAGCGTGTCGCTGCTGGCGGCGATGCGGTTGTCGAAGCGCATGCGGATGTCCAGCAGCACCGGTTGGGTGGCGTGGCGCTCGCGGTCATGCACGCCGATCAGGGCGTCCAGGCGCAAGCCTTCGATGAAAACGGTATCTGTCATGGGCGTGTTCGCGTATCCCGGGGAAGCGGATACCGCGGCGGAATGAGGATTGGATGCACAGCTTAACAACCCGTCCATGCGTGCCGGCGCCGCCGCGCGGCGCCCGCCCGCTCACACCGCCGCGAGCGTCGCCATGTCCCAGCGCGGCACCGCGCGGATCGCGGCATCGTCGTGCTGGCCGGCGGCCAGCCGCAGCGCGCCGGCAAACGCGATCATCGCGCCGTTGTCGGTGCACAGTGCCGGGCGCGGGAAGCAGGCGCGGCCGCCGCGCTTTTCGCACATCTCCACCAGCTTGGCGCGCAGCCGCCGGTTGGCGCCCACGCCGCCGGCCACGATCAGGGTGTCGGTGCCGGCCGCATCCAGCGCGCGGCCGCATTTGATCGCCAGCGTGTCCACCACCGCATCCTCGAA
>JANJSW010000062.1 GCA_024711415.1 Thermomonas sp.
GCACTGGTGCGCTGCCCGCGCACGGGCGGATGGCCGCCCGCGCGCGTTTCGGCCGCAGCGCGCGTACGTGGGCGCGCAGAGGATCGGCGTCAGGTAATCCGGCTTGCCTTCGATACGCACCAGGTGCGGATGGCGCAGGCCGCCGTGGTAGTCGATCTTGACCGTGCGGTAGCGGTCGAACTCCTTGACCAGCAGCTCGATCGGCGCCTTGCCGGTCTTGGCTGCCTTGATCGCAGCCTCCAGCGCCTCGCTGTCGTAGGCCATGCCGTTGACCGCGATCACCTGGCTGCCGCTGCCCAGGCCGGCGTTGAACGCCGGGCCGTCCCAGCGCACGTCGCCGATGCTGCCGTCCTTGCCGATGGTCAGCCCGATCGAGTAGGTGAAGTCGGCGCCGCCGCGGCTGCCCGCGCCCTTGGCGTAGGCGTTCGGTTCGTCCTTGTAGACCAGCTTCCAGCCGCTGGCCTCGATGCCGCCCGCAAGCCCGGTCTTGCCGTCGAGGCGATCGCGCAGGAACTTCGCCCAGTCGTGCGGATGCACGCCGTTGAGCGTGGCCACCACGTCTTCGAAGGTGTAGGTGTTCTGCACCTTCCATTCGCCATCGTTGACGCCGAAGAACGCCCTGGCGAAATCATCCAGCGAGCGCTTGCCGTTGCTGCCGGCGCGGATCAGCGCGTCGGCTTCCAGCCAGATCATCTGGCCGCCGCGGTAGTAGTCCTCGCTCATCTGGTAGTTGAGGTAGGCGCGCGGCGCGCGGCCGACCACGATCGGGTCGTTGGTGGTGTCCTGGATGCCGCGCCACGACAGGCCCGGGCGGTTGTCGGCATAGGCGGCGGCAACCAGCGCCAGCGCGTCGATCGAGGCCGGCAGCGGGCGCATGCCGCTGCGCGCGGCCAGCACGTTGCCCCAGTACTGGGTCTGGCCCTCGTACACCCACAGCAGGCTGTTCTGCATGGGCGTGTTGAGGTTGGGCACCCACAGGTCCTTGCCGCGGCGGTACTTGCCGTTCCAGGAGTGCACGAACTCGTGTGCCAGCAGGTCGGTGAAGCCCTGCTTCTCCTTCCAGCCGGTGAAATAGTCGGTGCCGACGCCGTTCTCGCTGCTGCGCTGGTGCTCCAGGCCGTTGCCGCCCATCTGGTCGGACAGCGAGAACAGGAACTGGTAGTGGTCGTAGTGCTGCGCGCCGAACAGCTTCATCGCCTGGTCGACCATCCTCTTGTGGATCGCCACCTGTTCCGGCTTGGCTTCCAGGTACTTCGGCGCATCGGCAACCACGCCCAGCTTCACCTGCGGCTTGCCGGCCGGGGTCAGGTCGATGTTCTTCGCGTGGCGGCCGGCGTACACCGGCGAGTCGACGAAGATGTCGTAGGGCACGTTCTCGTAATCGACGGTGTCGCCGCTGCGGCCGTCCTCGTGCAGGGCGGTGAACGCGGTCCAGCCGGCCGGATAGGTGACGCGCGGGTCGACCATGATCCGGCTCATGTAGTGGCCGGCCGGGTACAGCGAGGTCGAGATGAACTGGATGTTGAGCATGTTCGGCGTCATCACCACGCGGCCCTGTCCGGGGCCGGTGGCGGTGAGCAGGTCGAACTCGGCGGTGATCTCGGTCACGCCGTCCGGCACCACCAGATGGAACGCGCCGACCTCCAGCGTGTCGCGCTTCCAGTCCAGCTTCTGGCCGTTGGCCTTGAAGGTCAGGCCGGCGATGTCGTCCAGCCCGTTGCGCGGCGAATGCCCGCCCGGCACCCAGCGCGGGTACAGCAGGGTCAGCGGGCCGGCCTGCACCGGGATGGTCTGCTTGATCCTGAAGATGCGCTGCGAAAGATTGGTGGCGTCCACCTCGACCTTCATCATGCCCGGCGCATATGGCACGTCCTGCGGCTGCGGCACCGAGGCCTGCGCATGTGCGCCACCGGCAAGCACGAGGGAAAGGGCAAGGGGCAGCAGGCGGCGGCGGGTCATGGCAACTCCGTTAGGACGGTCAAACCCGCATGCTACTGGCCGCACCGGGCAGGCCCCCCTGCCGAAAGGCATGCACGGGGGATTCATCGGCGCGGCGACATGATGGGCGCGTCACATTTCCGCGAGCCAGACCATGTCCATGCGCCTGTCGCTGCTGTCCCCGCTGCTGTTGCTGGCCGCCTGCGCCAGCCAGCCCGCCACGCCGCCGCCCGCCATGGATGCGCCGATGGCCTGCAATGCCGATGCGGCGCAGGGTTACCTTGGCCAGCCGGCCAGCGCGGCCAACATCGAAGCGGTGCGCAAGGCCAGCGGCGCCGAGTTGGTGCGCGCGCTCAAGCCCGACCAGGTGGTGACCTTGGAATACCGCGGCGAGCGGGTGAACGTGCTGCAGGACGCCGCCGGCATCATCGAGCGGATCAGCTGCGGCTGAGCGCCATCACGTCGACGCGCTCAGGCGCGCTCGTCGAAGCCCTGCACGTCGGTGGCGGCAACTGCCTGCAGGTGCGCGGCATCGGTATAGCGCCACGCCACCAGGGCGGCGACCGCCAGCAGCAGCGCGGCGATCAGGAACGCCACGCCGGGCAGGTGCAGCGGCGCGTGCGGGCCGATGAAAAAGCCGAACGAGCCGGCGAACAGCGCCGGCGCCATGATCCCGGCCAGCGACACCAGGCTGCCCAGCGAACCCTGGATGCGGCCCTGTTCGTTGGCCGGCACCTGGCGGGTGATCAGCGCCATCGTCGCCGGCCCGGCGACCGCCCACAGCGCGCTGATCGGCAGGCCGATGAGGAACACCCAGCCCGCCCCTGCCAGCCCGTACAGCACGAAGCCGACGGTGCCGCAGGCCAGCCCCAGCAGCATCGCGCGGCGCTCGCCCAGCGCCTTCACCAGCCGCCCCACCAGCGCCACGTTGACGATCACGCTGCACACGCCCACCGCCGCCAGCACGTAACCGGCCTGCTTTTCCTTCCAGCCGAACGCGGCGTCGGCGAACAGCACGAAGGTGCTGGGATAGACGTAGTGGGCGAAGTTGGCGATGAACACCACCGCCACCAGCGCCCAGATGCGCGGGTGTTCCAGCAGCATCCGCACGCCGCCCATCGGGCGCGCGTGCTTCCAGTCGAAGCGCGCGGTGCGGCGCTCCCGCGGCAGCGATTCCGGCAGCACGAACAGGCCGTACAGGAAGTTCAGCAGGGCCAGCCCGGCGGCGAACCAGAACGGCAGCCGGTGGCTGATGTCGCCCAGCACGCCGCCGATCAGCGGGCCGACGATGAAGCCCAGCCCGAACGCGGCGCCGATCATGCCGAAGCTCTTCGCGCGCTGTTCCGCAGGCACCACGTCGGCGATGTAGGCGTTGGCGGTGGAGAAGCTGGCCGAAGTCGCCGCCGACAGCAGCCGGCCCACGAACAGCCAGCCCAGCGTGGGCGCCAGCGCCATGAACACGAAGTCCGCGGCCAGCCCCAAGCAGGACAGCAGGATCACCGGGCGGCGGCCGAAGCGGTCGGACAGCGCGCCCTGGACCGGCGTGCAGAAGAACTGCACGATCGAGAACGCGAACGCGAACACGCCGGTCCAGTAGGCGGCGGTGGACAGGTCGCCGCCGACCATCTGTTCGACCAGGTGCGGCAGCACCGGGATGATCACCCCGAACGCGATCACGTCGATCAGCACGGTGACGAAGATGAAGGCGAGCGCGGCCTTGCGCGCGCCGGGAGCATGGGTGGCGTTCAAGCGGGAAATCCTTGGGGTCCGTTGTTGCCGCGCCGGCGCGCGGCGGGCATTGCGTCAGGCGACGAAGGCGTCCGTCGCCAGCCATTCCACGTGTTCGCGCACGTCGTCCGGCCAGCGCGCGATGCCGGCCTGGAAGCGGCCGTACTCGCCGGCAAACAGCGCACGGGTGGCGTCCTCGAAGCCCGCCTCGTTGCCGGCCATCGCCTGCATGAAGCGGTAGGTCGCTTCCTGCGCGGCGCGGTGGCGGTCTTCCTCCACTGACACCTTGCGCGCCGCGTCCACCAGCCGGCGCAGCGCCACCGAGGCGCCGCCGGGCTGCGCCGCCAGCCAGTCCCAGTGGCGCGGCAGCAGGGTCACCTCGCGCGGCACCACCCCCAGCTTCGGGCGCCCGGGCCGGCGCGGCCGCTCCGGCTCGCTCGCGCCCTCGCCCAGGTGTTGCGGGCGCGACAGCCAGGCCAGCAGGTCGGTGGGGGGCAGTTCCAGCGGCAGTTCCAGGGTGCGCGCGTCGGCGTCGTCGAACACCAGCAGCGGGCGCTCCGGGTGCGCATCGAACGCCTGCTTGGCTTTCAGCGCGACGTGGCGCAGCTCGCCGCTGGCGATCCGGTAGCTGCCAGAGAAGGCGGTGCAGCGCAGGGACGGACTGACCACGGCGGATCTCCGGGCGGGAAGGTCAATATTACCCGGATTAAATGAGCCCGAACAAGCGGTGCTCAGCGGCCCGGGCCGACCTCGATGAAGCGCAGGAACTCGGCGCGGGTGCGCGCATCGTCGCGGAAGCTGCCCAGCATCTTCGACGTCACCATGCTTACCCCGCGCTTGTGGATGCCGCGCGTGGTCATGCACTCGTGCGCGCCCACCACCACCACGCCCACGCCGCGCGGCTGCAGCGCGCGCTGGATGCAGCCGGCGATCTGCGCGGTCATCTTCTCCTGCACCTGGAAGCGGCGCGCATACGCCTCGACCACCCGCGCCAGCTTGCTGATGCCGACCACCTTGCCGTCCGGCAGGTAGCCCACGTGGACCTTGCCGATGATCGGCGCCATGTGGTGTTCGCAGTGGCTTTCGTACTCGATATCGCGCAGCACGATCATCTCGTCGTAGCCGCCCACTTCCTCGAAGGTGCGGGCCATGTAGTCGTCCGGATCCAGCGCATAGCCGCTGAACCAGTCCTCGTAAGCCTTGGCCACCCGTCGCGGCGTGTCCAGCAGGCCTTCGCGGGTCGGGTCGTCGCCGGCCCATCGCAGCAGCGTGCGCACGGCGTCCTCGGCCTGCTGGCGGGTGACGTCGTGGCGGGAATCCTCGCGACGGGGGGCGTCGGACATCGTGGGCTCCGGAAACGGGCGTGGACGGCCGCTCATGTTACCGCGTCCCGCAAAAAGGCCGCCCGGAGGCGGCCTTGTCATCGCGATGGTACCGAGGCTCAGTGGCCGTCGCGATCGGCATCGCCGGGCATGGCGTTCTCGATATGGTGCCAGCCATCGCGCACCGCGCTCTTGGCTTCCGACCAGGCCAGCCGCGAATTCGCCTTGGTGGCTTCCCAGTTGCGCTCGAGGTCGGACTCCACGTCCTTGAACTTGCGGCCGCGGTACTGGCTGTAGGTGTCGTAGCCGTACTTGTAGGCCGGCTCGTAGTCGCGCCATTCGCTGCCGCTCACGTAGTACGGCGTGTTCTTGTAGTTCTTCTCGAAGTGGCGGGTGTATTCGGTGGGATTGATCGCCTCGGCCAGCGCGCCGCCGCCCTTGGCACCCAGCGCACCGCCGGCGATCGCACCGACCACGGTGCCGACCGGGCCGGCAGCCGAACCGACGGCCGCGCCCGTGATCGCGCCCGCAACCGCACCCGTACCTTCACCGATGCTGTGATCTTTCTTGATCGTCATGTTCGCGCTCCTTGTCTTCTTGCTTGGGGGAAGCCGGCTTTCGCCGACGCGAACCAAGATGCAGCGCGGACTGTCTGCAGCGAATGAACTTTCCGTTAGCAACACGTGCATGCTCATGAACCGCTCATGCAGGTGAAGGCGGCGGCGGCAACTGCAATGCGCGACCGCCCGCGACGATGCGCGGGCGGTGATGCGTGCCGCGATCAGAACGAATTGTCGCCGTCGAGGATGCGACCAAGCCCGCCGAGCACCGAACCTTCGCCGCGCGCACCGCCGTTCTGCGGCGCCGCCGCCAGCATGCGGCCGGCCAGGCGCGAGAACGGCAGCGACTGCAGCCACAACTTGCCGGGGCCGGTCAGCGTCGAGAGGAACACGCCTTCGCCGCCGAAGAACATCGACT
>JANJSW010000065.1 GCA_024711415.1 Thermomonas sp.
GTCATCGAGGTTCACCCCCAGCTTCTGCGCGTAGATCGGATCCAGCGCATGCTCGGCATCGATGAAGGCGCAGGTGCCGCCGGCCTTCTGGCACTCGGCGATGGCCTGCAGAGTCAGGGTGGTCTTGCCCGAGGATTCCGGCCCGTAGATCTCGACCACGCGTCCCTTGGGCAGGCCGCCGATGCCCAGCGCGATGTCCAGCATCAGCGAACCGGTGCCGATGGTCTCCACCGCTTCCACGGTGCGGTCGCCCATGCGCATCACCGAGCCCTTGCCGAACTGGCGTTCGATCTGGCCCAGGGCCGCCGCAAGCGCGCGCTTCTTGTTCTCGTCCATCGTGGTGCTCCTCAAGTCGGTGATCTCTGGATTGGGGTCAGCTTAGGCGGGGCCGGTCGCACGGACTGCGACGCGCCGGACCGCAGGATGAAAATCGCATCCGCGCCGCACGCCGGGCATCGGGAAATGCCCTGCCGCCGGCTCGGCGCTTCACGCATTGGGGCGGACCAGGCCGCAGTAGAGGCCTTCGATGGCGAAGTCCTGCCCCGGCTTCACCTCGATCGGCGCGTAATCGGGATTTCGCGGCAGCAGGCGGATCCGGCCCTGCCCGATCCGCAGCAGCTTGACCGTGATCTCGTCGTCGATGCGAGCGATGACGATCTGGCCGCTGCGGGCCTCGGAGGTGCGGTGCACGCCGATCAGGTCGCCGTCGAAGATGCCTTCGTCGCGCATCGAGTCGCCGCGCACCTTGAGCAGGTAGTCCGGCGTGGGCGAGAACAACGCGCGGTCCATCAGCACCATCTGGTCGCTGCCAATGTCGGCGCCGATCGGCACGCCGGCGGCCACCTGCCCCAGGACGGGCAGCTGCAGCGCGTCGTCGTTGGCCGGGAGATCGAGTTGGCGGGGCCCATCGGGCAACTGCAGCAGGCGCAGGCTGCGGGCGCGCCCGGGACTGCGCTCGACGACGCCGGCCGCTTCCAAGGCTTCCAGGTGGTATTGGGCGGCGCGCACGCCCTTGAAGCCGAAGGCACGGGCGATCTCCGCCTGCGAGGGGGCGAAGCCGTCCGCTTCGATGCGCTCGGCGAGGAAGGCGTGGATGGCGCGCTGGGTGTCGGTCAGGCTCATGGTTAGTAGTAATACTACTAACAGCCCCAGCCGTCAACGCCCGGTCAGGCCAGCTGCGACTCCAGGCCGCGCAGGGCCGCGGCCACGGTCTGGCGGCGGACCGCGTCGCGGTCGCCCTCGAAATGGAAGATTTCGGCGCGGGCGTAGCCGCCGCGACGTTTCCAGCCGATCCAGACGGTGCCCACGGGCTTGTCCTCGCTGCCGCCGCCGGGTCCGGCGATGCCGGTGACAGCTACCGCGATGGTCGCGCCGGAATGCACCAGCGCACCTGACACCATTTCCACCACGGTCTCGCGGCTGACCGCGCCGAACTCCTCCAGCGTCTGCGGGCGCACGCCCAGCAGCGCCTGCTTCGCCTCGTAGCTGTAGGCCGCCATGCCGCAATCGAACCAACCGGAGGATCCCGGCACGTCGGTCATGCACTTGGCGATCCAGCCACCGGTGCAACTTTCGGCCGTGACCAGCATGTGCCGCATCGCCAGCAGGCGCTCGCCGGTGGCGCGGGACAGGGCATCAAGCTCGGCGTCGGTGGGGGCTGTCATCAACGGAATCGGAGGAAGACCTGCGGGCGTTGTAGCGCATCCACGGCGGAAAACAAAACCGGCCCGCTTGCGCGGGCAGGTGGGTTGGATCGCTGGCGGCTGGCCTCAGAAGCGGAACCGCAGGGTGGCGCCGTACATCCGCGGGGCGCCGAGGAAGGCGTTGTAGGTGTTCTTCGGGTTGCCCGGCTCGGGCGTGCCCAGCGCCTGCAGCGGGCCGTCGAAACCGACCTGCACGTAGTCCTCGTCGAACAGGTTCTGCGCCCACAGCTCCAGCTGCCACTTGCGGTCGCGGGAACCGATGCCGAGCCGTGCGTTCGCCACCGTGTACGCGTCCTGGGCCTTCTCGGCATCCAGGTCGGAGCCGGTGTTGTAGCTGGACATGTACTTGGCGCCGATGTTGAAGCGACCTTCCAGGTTCGCGCCGATGTCCCATTCGTACGTCGCCGACAGCGAGCCGGAGAACTTCGGCGCGAAGCTCATCTGCGCGCCCGGGAGCTTGTACAGCGCGCCCGGGTAAGTGAAGTCCGCACCCGGGATGTCGTTGCCGTACTTGGTGTCGGCGTACATCGCGCCCGCCTGCAGCATCAGGCCGGGCGTGGCCTGCCACAACAGTTCGGCGTCCAGGCCCTTCGACACCACTTCCGGGATCGAGCGCACCACGAAGCTGGTGCCGAGGAAGCTGTTGAGCTGGAAGTCGCTGTAGGTCTGGTGGAACAGCGCCGCGTTCAGCAGCAGGTTGCCGCCGGCCCAGGTGGTCTTGGCGCCCAGCTCCCAGCTGTCGACGAACTCACCCGGGAACGAGGTGTCGTTGACCGGGGTGATGCCGGCGCCGCCGCTGGACAGACCGTTGGAGGACTGCACCCGGTCCATGTTGAAGCCGCCGGCCTTGTAGCCACGCGCGTAGGACAGGTAGGTCATGGCGTGCTCGTTCCAGCGGTAGGCCGCCTTGACCGTGCCCGACCATTCGTTCTCGCTGCGCGACTGGTCGGTAACCCTGCCGTTGTGCAGGGCGTTTGCCCACGGCAGGCAGCTGTAGCCGACGATATTGCTGATCAACGCCTGCTGGTTGGCAGCCGGCAGCGAGGCGAACGGCACCCCGCGCGCGGTCAAGGCGGCGGCGATGCGGCCGATCGCCGCGGCACTGACCCCGGTGGGGCCGAAGTAGGAGGCGCAGCCGGGACTGCCGTTGGGATTGGTGTAGACCGAGTGCAGATCCTTGGTCTCGCGGGTGTAGCGCAGGCCAACGGTGAAATCGAGCGCCTCGGTGGCGTGCCAGGTGCTGTTGCCGAACAGCGCGGTGCTCTTGGCATCCTGGGTGTAGCGGTCCAGCGAACCCAATCCGGCGAAGGTGGTGCCATAGGGCTTGCCGGTGGCATTGGCCAGGAAAGTGGCCGCGTTCGGCAGCGCCGCAAGCGCCGGGTTGATCATCGACAGCAGGCCGATCGACAGGTAGGGCTCGTAGTGCGCGCCGATCCGGTAGCTTTCGGTGCGGTTGATGGTTTCCTTGCTGTAGAAGCCACCGAACAGCCAGTCGACCTTGTCGGTGGCGCCGGACAGGTGGAATTCCTGGCTGAAGGTCTTGAAGCGCGCGTACGACTCGTCCTCGCGCGGATCCATGTAGATGATGTCGGCAGTGGTGAAGTCGAAGTCGCGCCCGTTGACCGCATCCCAATCGCGGCCGGCGGTGATCGAGGTCAGGCGGGCACCGCCCAGCATGTCCAGATCGATGTTGACCTCCGCCTGCACGCCGCGGTCACTGATCTTTTGCGCGGTGCTGCGATTGCTGTAGGCAACGCGCGACCACGGGTCGGCCTGGCCGGTGGGGGCGATGGCACCGCCGCCGGCCAGCGCGTTGATCAGGGTCGAGCTTTGGCCGCTGACCAATTGCACGGCGGTGCAGCAGTTCTCGTCGCGGCGGGTGGAATCGGCCGAGAGCACGATCTCCACGTTGTCGGCCGGGGCGATCAGCAGCTTCGCGCGGAAGGTGTCGAAATCCTGGTCGTAGTCGCGGTCCTCGCTGCGCGGGCCGGCGCCGGTCTTCACCGACATCCAGCCGTCGCGGTTGCGGTGCGCGGCGTACACGCGCAGCGCGGCGTAGTCGCCCAGCGGGGTGTTGAACGAGCCGGCCAGCCCCAGCGCGGAATAGTTGCCGAAGGTGACTTCGCCGTCGGCGGAGCGTTCGAAGCCCGGCTTGCGGGTGACCACGTTGATGACGCCGGACGAAGTGTTCTTGCCGAACAGGGTGCCCTGCGGACCCTTCAGCACCTCGATGCGCTCCAGTTCCCCGAGGTCGCCGAAGCCGACCGAGTTGCGCGGGCGGTACACGCCGTCGATCACGACGCCGACGGACGACTCCAGGCCGACGTTGTCACCCACCGTGCCGATGCCGCGGATGCGCGCGGTGGTGATGGTCTCGCTCTGGGTGCTGGTGACGGTCAGGCCCGGCACCAGGATCTGCAGATCCTTGATGTCGCGCACGCCGGTGTCCTGCAGGGTCTGCTCGGACAGCGCGGTGACCGCGATCGGCACGTCCTGCATCACTTCTTCGCGCTTCTGCGCGGTGACGACCAGGGTATCGAGGGTCTTGGCTTCCTGTTTCGCGGCGGGCGCGTCCTGCGCGAAGGCAGGCAGGGCGAGCGTGGAGACCAGTCCGGCGATGACTGCCAAGGACAGCGGACTACGTTGCGGTTGCTTGCGAAGCATGACCTTCCCCCCAACTGGTGGTTTCGATGGAATCGATATGAACAACTGTTGCGTTGCTGCGGGCACGTGGGGGTATGACCGCATGGCAGGGACGCTAGCACACCTGCAACAGGGCGAACAGACGTCCTGCACGTACCGCCCAGGGCATCGCTGGAGCCCCCCTCGCGGGACCACGCCGGCACCGCTGGACCCTGCCTTCACCGCCACCGTTGATCGCCATGTGAACCGCCCCGACGAGCATCGCAATACACTTCCGTGGCAGACAAAGGAGGCCGTCATGCCGAACAGAGCCGACCTGGACGCGCAACTGGACGCCATTGCCGCGCAGATGCCGCGTTTCCGCCAGGACCTGGATCGCGTGTTCGCGGATATCGCCGGGCGCACCGCGTCGCCGCGCCCGGCGCCGCAAGCCGCCACGGATCCGCAGCAACACCCCGACCGCCACGACGTCACGGTGGACCGTGCCACCCGCCATTGAACAGGGCTGGCCAGCGCTGCCGCGGGACTTTTACCGCCGGCACCCGGCCATGGTGGCCCCGGAGCTGCTGAACAAGCTGCTGGTGCGGGCCGACGGACGCGTCGCGCGCATCGTCGAAGTGGAAGCCTATGCCGGCCACGAGGACCCGGCGGCGCACTCCTACCGCGGGCAGACCGCGCGCAACGCCACCATGTTCGGCCCGCCCGGCCACCTGTATGTCTATTTCACCTACGGCATGCACTGGGGCAGCAACGCCGTCTGCGGCGAAGTGGGCGAAGGCGTGGGCGTGCTGCTGCGCGCCGCCGAGCCGCTGCGCGGCATCGAAGCCATGCGCGCGGCGCGCCCGGCCGCACGCCGCGATACCGACCTGGCCAGCGGTCCCGGCAAGCTGTCGCAGGCCTTCGGCATCACCCGCGAACTGGATGGCGCCGACCTCGTGCTGGGCGACCGCGGCATCCGCATCGTCAGCGATGGCACACCGCCGCCCGCCGATCCCGTGGTGGGCCCGCGCATCGGCATCAGCAAGGCCACAGATTTCCCGTGGCGCTGGCACGTTCCCGGCCACCGCCACGTCTCGGTCCTGCCGCGCAGGCCGCGCACCCGCTAGCGACGTCGGTCGCTGCTGCATCGCCGGCCGCAACGCCCCCTTCGCCGGCGTTGCCCACTAAGATGACTGCCCTCCGCTGCGAATCCGCAGCCACCTCCCCGATTCCGGCACCCCGCGGCAAATGCTCGAAACGAAAGACCCCCAGGGAAAGCCCACGCCTCCCGCAGAACACACCCCGCTGATGAAGCAGTTCTTCGCCGCCAAGGCGGAGCACCCGGACGTGCTGCTGTTCTTCCGCATGGGCGATTTCTACGAGCTGTTCTTCGATGACGCCCGCAAGGCGGCGCGGCTGCTCGACATCACCCTGACCCAGCGCGGGCAGTCGGCCGGCCAGCCGATCCCGATGGCCGGCGTTCCCCACCATTCCGCCGAAGGTTATCTGGCGCGGCTGGTGGCGCTGGGCGAATCCGTGGCCATCTGCGAGCAGATCGGCGACCCCGCGACCTCCAAGGGCATCGTGGAGCGCAAGGTGGTGCGCATCGTCACCCCCGGCACGGTGACCGACGAGGCGCTGCTGGACGAGCGCCGCGACACCCTGCTGCTGGCGATCAGCCGCGGTAAGCAGGGCTACGGCCTCGCCTGGGCCGACCTTGCCAGCGGCCGCCTGCGCGCCAACGAAGTGGCCGGCGAGGACGCGCTTGAGGCCGAGCTGGCGCGCCTGCAGCCGGCGGAAACGCTGCTTGCCGACGAGGACGGCTGGCCGGCCTGCGCGCTGGAATCGCGCGGGCTGCGCCGGCGCCCGCCGTGGCTGTTCGATGCCGACTCCGGTCGCCGCCAGCTGCTGCAGTTCTTCGCCGTGCACGACCTCAGCGCCTTCGGCCTGGAAGACCGCCCGCTGGCGGTCGCCGCCGCCGCGGCGGTGCTGGGCTACATCGAGGAAACCCAGAAGCAGCGGCTGCCGCACCTGCGCAGCATTGCGCTGGAAACAAGCGACGACGCCATCGCGATGAACGCCGCGACGCGCCGCCACCTGGAGCTGGACACGCGCGTCGACGGCGATGTGAAAGCCACCCTGCTCGGCGTGCTGGACTCCACCGTCACCCCGATGGGCGGCCGCCTGTTGCGACGCTGGCTGCACCGCCCGCTGCGCGACCGCCGGGTGGTCGGCGAACGCCACCACGCGGTGCAGACGTTGATCGAGCATCGCGCCGATGATGCCCTGCGCGAGGCATTCCGCAGCCTCGGCGACATGGAACGCATCCTTTCGCGCGTCGCCCTGCGCAGCGCCCGCCCGCGCGACCTGTCCACCCTGCGCGACGGGCTGTCGCTGCTGCCGGCCGTGCGCGAGATCCTCGCCCCGCTGGACTCGCCGCGGCTGGCCGCGCTGCACGCCGAACTCGGCGAACATGAAGACACCGCGCGCATGCTGCGCGCCGCCATCGTCGGCCAACCCCCGCTGCTGGCGCGCGACGGCGGCGTGATCGCGGAAGGTTTCGATGCCGAACTCGATGAACTGCGCCAGCTCTCGACCAATGCCGACCAGTTCCTGATCGACCTGGAGGCGCGCGAGCGCGAGGCCACCGGCATCGCCAACCTCAAGGTCGGCTACAACCGCGTGCACGGCTATTTCATCGAGATCAGCAAGGGCCAGAGCGACAAGGCGCCGGTGCATTACACCCGCCGCCAGACCCTGACCGGCGCCGAGCGCTACATCACCGAGGAGTTGAAGGGCTTCGAGGACAAGGTGCTGTCCGCGCGCGAGCGGGCGCTGGCGCGCGAGAAGCTGCTCTACGAGGGCGTGCTGGACCTGCTCAACGCGGTGCTGGAGCCCCTGCGCCGCTGCGCGCTGGCGCTGAGCGAACTGGACGTACTGGCCGGTTTCGCCGAACGCGCGCAGGCGCTGGACTGGAACCGGCCGACGCTGCGCGACGAGCCCGGCATCCGCATCGAACGCGGTCGCCACCCGGTGGTGGAAGCGCTGCGCGATGCGCCGTTCGAGCCGAACGATCTTGTCTTCGATGACGCAACGCGGATGTACGTCATCACCGGCCCGAACATGGGCGGCAAGTCCACCTTCATGCGCCAGAACGCGCTGATCGTGCTGCTGGCCTGCATCGGCAGCTTCGTGCCGGCGGCGAAGGCGGAGCTCGGGCCCATCGACCGCATCCTGACCCGCATCGGCGCCGGCGACGACCTGGCGCGCGGCCAGTCCACCTTCATGGTGGAGATGAGCGAAACCGCCTACATCCTCCACCACGCCAGCGAGCAGTCGCTGGTGCTGATGGACGAGATCGGCCGCGGCACCTCCACCTACGACGGCCTGGCCCTGGCCGACGCGGTGGCGCGGCAGCTGGCTGCCGGCAACCGCAGCTACACGCTGTTCGCGACCCACTACTTCGAACTGACCGCGCTGGCCGAACCGGGCAGCGGCATCGCCAACCTGCATCTCGACGCGGTCGAGCATGGTGATGCGCTGGTGTTCATGCACGCGGTCCGCCCCGGCCCGGCCAACCGCAGCTTCGGCCTGCAGGTGGCGGCGCTGGCCGGCCTGCCGAAAGCCGCGCTGCAGCAGGCCAGGACGCGGCTGGCGGAGCTTGAGGCGCAGAGCCGCGACGCGCCGCATGTTCCGCTGAGCGCACCGGCACTGGATG
>JANJSW010000072.1 GCA_024711415.1 Thermomonas sp.
ACGGTGCAGTTCATAGACCGCGGGCACGATATGCGCGCGGTCGAAGCGCGGCGCGCCCCAGTCGCGCCAGCCGAGATAGCGCCCGCAGTCGGCATCGATGAAGTGCTGGCGGCGCAGACCGTCCACCACCGGCTTCTGCCACACCGTGAACGCCGCGCCGGGCGCGGTCGGCGCCATCACCTGGGTCGCCCGACCACCTTCCACCGCGCGCGCGAACACCGACAGCGACGCCGCGATCGGCGTGGCGGTGGTGGCGGTGCAGCGTTGCTGCGGGGCGAACCACTGCGGGTTGAGCGCGCGGTCCGCCTCGGCGTGCCAGACCAGCAGGGCGCCGGTGAGCCCCAGCAGCGCGAACCACGCCCCCAGCGCGAGCGCCACCCAGCGATGCAGGCGTATCGCCAGCGGGCGCAGCCACGGCCGGGAGCCCGCCTGGCTCATTCGAACGTGCGTTTCCAGCTCAGCATGTAGGCACGGCCGCGACCGGCGAAGTAGTCCTCGTTGCTGCCGCCCGGATTGGCCTGCGGGAAGTAGCCGATGTACTGGCGGTCGAACAGGTTCTCGATGCCCAGGCCGAACTCGCCCCAGCGCGTGGCGTGGGTCACGCCCAGGTCCGCGATGGTGTAGCCGTCAAAGTGTTCCTCCAGCCGCGCGGTGCCGGCGAAGCGACCTTCGTTGATGTCGCGCGAGGCGAAATGCGATGCCTGCAGGCGCACCGCGGTTCGCGCCGAGACCGCCCAGCGCGCCGCCGCGACGAACTTGTCCGGCCCCTGCGAGCGCGACCCGAGCGCGACATCCAGCGGAGCACCTTCGGCGATCGCGGTCTTGCCGCGCGTGGTCGCGTAGGTCGCGTTCAACGTCCAGTCGTCGTGCGGGCGCAGTTCCCCGGCGAATTCCACGCCCTTGACCCGCACCGGCACGCGCACCACCGAGCCGATGCCGTTGGACACGCGCACCTGGCTGCCCAGCTCGCTGCGCGAATCGTAGGCCGAGGCGGTGAAGCTGCCGAGGTTGCCGGTCCAGGTCACCCCAACCTCGCGGTTGTCGGTCACGATCGGCTGCAGGTCGACCAGGCTGTCCACCGACTGGCCGTCGCGGTTCACCGCGCGCAGCACCAGGCCCACGTCCGCCAGGCCGAAGCCCGCGTTGTAGGCGGCGAACAGCGACCAGCCGTCGGCGAAGCTCCACACGCCGCCAAGATTGGTCACCCACTGCGAGAACGAACGCTCGCCGCCCTGCACCTCGCGCGAGCCGTAGGTGGCCAGGGTGCGGTAGGTATCCACGCGCAGCGTCGCGTCCTCGCGGCGCGCGCCGCCGCGGATGGTGAACGGGCCTGCCTCGTATTCCAGCTGCGCGAACGGCGCCAGGCTGCGGAAATCCAGCTCCGGCACCCAGGTGCGGCCGGTCAGCGCCAACTGCTGGCGAGACTTGTCCGACAGCCAGTCCAGACCGACGGTCAGCTCCAGCCCTTCCGTCCACAGGTCCGGGCGCACCCAGCTGGTGCGCAGGCCGGCCTTGTCGGCGACGATTTCCGACTGGTCCAGCAGGGTGCCGGCCGGGGCGATGGCCGGGTCCTGGAAATTCGCGAAGTAGCCGGCACCGTAGGTCGCGGAGAAGTCCTGCTTGTACACCTGCACGCTGGCCACGCCGCCGGCGAGATCGGCATGCGACCAGTCCGCCGACAGCGTCCGCACCGAATTGCGCGGCGGGTTGCCGAGCGGCGCGCCGCGCGCGGCCGAGGTCGGCAACCCGTGGCTGCGGCCGCCGAGCACGCGCACCCAGTCGCCGTCGCCTTCCAGCTGATAGCGGTTGGCCGACACCTGCAGGCGCTGCTCGCCGCTGATGTCGTAGCCGAGCTTGGCGAAGAAGTCGCTGCCGGTGGAATCCTGGGTGTCGCCTTGCGTGCCTTCGATACCCAGGCGCCTGCCGTCGCCATCGACGCCGACGCCGCGCCGGGTTGCACCCAGGTACAGCAGCGCGTCGAAACGGCCGCGCTTGTGTTCAAGCATGTAGCCGGTCTTCCACAGCTGGTCGTCGCTGCGGAACTGGGTGCCGAACTTGGCATCGACCGTGTGGCGCGTGCCTTCCTCGCGCGGCGTGCGCGAGATGTAGTTGATGATGCCGCCAGTGGCGCCCAGGCCCTGCACCGCGGAGGCGCCGCTGACCACTTCGATCCGTTCGATCACTGACGGATCGGCGAAGTAGCCCTCGCGCGCGCCGGAGCGCAGCGGGTTGGTCTGCGGCACGCCGTCGAACAGGATCAGCGGCGCGCGGCCGCGCATCGATTCACCGAAGCTGGTCATCTTCTGCCGCGACGGCGCATAGCCCGGCACCTGGCTGGCCAGCACCTGGCTGAGGTCTTCGCTGACCACCAGCTGCTCGTCCATTTCGCTGCGCGTGACCACGCTGACCGCGCCCGGGATCTTGTCAATCGCCTTGCTGCCGCGGGTGGCGGTGACGATCACCGAATCGAGGGTGCGCGCGGTCTGGTCCGGCGGCGGAACGGGTTGCGTATCGCTGCCGTCAGCGGGCAACGGGCCCGCCTGCCGGGCCACGGCGGTGGGTGCAGGCAGTGCGAGGATCACGCCCAGTGCGAGCGCGATCGGTGTTCGATTCAGATCCATGGTGATTCCCGATAGAAGCGCCGGCGCCCATCCAGTGCATGTCATCGCATGCAGGAGGCGTCGGCCGAAGAGCGCAGGTCGGACATGTTAATGATATTCATTCCCATTATCAATAACGGAGTACGAACCGACGGACACGGCACCAGATCAACGGTGCGGTGCAGCGGGCGCGCTCGGCAGAACCTTGCCAGCCGGCAACTCGCGTTATCCCGCCGGCCATCCCCGCGCCTGCAACGCCAACCAGCACAACCCCACTGTCGTCGCATCCCCCAGCGCGCTGTGCCGCTCCACCATCGGCACGCCCAGCTTTTCCGCGATGTGGGCGAAGTCCAGGTTTACCGGGGCGTTGGGGCGCTGGCGGCGCTGGTGCCGGGCGACTTCATCGCCGAGATCCACCACCGGATTGGGCAGCTCGAAGCCGGTCAGCGCGCGCACGTGCGGGCGCAGCATGTCGAGGTCGAAGCCCAGGTAGTAGCCCAGCAGGCGGCGGCTGCCCAGCCAGTGCAGGAACTCGCGCACCACGTCCGTCACCTGTTCGCCTTCGCTGGCTTCGTCGGGGGTGATGCGGTGGTGGCGGATGGATTCGATGCCGAACGCGCGCGCGGTGTGGACGCGGCGTTCGAAGCGCTCCGACAGGCAGACGCGGCCGTCGCGCACGGGCACCGCGGCCAGGCTGAGGATGTGATCGCGGGTGGGGTCCAGGCCGGTGGTTTCCAGGTCCAGGCTGACCCATTCGCCGGCCGGCGGCGGTTGCCACAGCGCGGCCCATTCGCCGCCGGCATGGCGCCTGCGCAACCACCAGCGGGGCAGCGGCACCATCTCAGTCGCCCAGGTGGAAGGCGATGCGCAGATGCTGCTGGAACGCCTTGACCACGCGCAGCGCGTCGCGCAGCAGGTCGCGGTCCAGCCGGCGCAGCGTTTCGGGACGCAGGTGGTTGCCCGGCGTTTCGCCGGCGTCCAGCGCAGCCAGCTGCGCGTCCAGCCGCATCCGCTGCAGCACCGACAGGGTCTGGGCGAGGTCGCGCCCCAGCGACGCGTCCAGCGCGCCAACCTGCACCAGCGCCTCGCAGCGGACGAAGCTGTTGCGCTGGCCGATGCCGCGCCGCAGCGCCAGGCAACGCAGCCCGTGCACGATCGGGAAGATGCCGCCGCGCTTGATGTCCAGCCCGCGCTCGTCCTGCCGCAGCTGGCCGAAGAACGACAGCGGGTTGTCGAACTGCAGCGCCGCACGCGCCATCGCGTGCAGCAGGCGCTCGTCGCCGCCCAGTGCCTGCAGCTGCGCGTCCAGCGGCGCGAACAGCGCGACGTCCCCGGCCACCGGCCGCGCATCCAGGGTGATCGACAGCGCCATCGCCGCCTGCGCGTCGTAGTTCGACCGCCAGCCCTGCAGGCGCGCGCGCCACTGCGCCGCGCCCATGCGCCAGTGCGGGTTGGACACCATCACCCCGCCGGGACAGGGCGGGTAGCCAATCTCGCCCAGCGCGCGGCTGAAGCCGACCATCGCCGCTTCCAGCGCCGTGTCGTCGCAGCCGTCGGCCACCACCAGCGCGTTGTCCTGGTCGGTGCGCAGCAGCTGCTCGCGGCGGCCCTCGCTGCCCAGCACCAGCAGGCAGGCCTGGCGCTGCAGCGCCGGCGGCAGCAGCAGTTCGTACAGGCGCGCCATGATCCGGCTGTTGAGCGCGCTGACCAGTTCCATCAGCGCCGGCATGCGCACGCCCTGCGCGTGCAGGGTGCGCACCAGCCGGTGGATGCCGCGCGCGGCTTCGGCCACTTCCGCAACGCTGCGCGCGCGCGCCAGACGCAGGGTGATGAGGTGGGAATGGCTGGCGTAGTGCGCCAGTACTTCGGCCATGCCGAGCGTGCCGACGATGGCGTCGCCTTCGCGCACCGCGACCCGTTCGATGCGGCTTTCGGCCATCGTGGTCAGCGCCTGGAACAGCACGTCGGTGGTCTGCTGCGCCACCAGCGGCCGGCTGGCCAGCGGCCCCACCGGCGCGTCCAGCGGCGCGCGCGCGCGGGTCAGCGCGTCCAGCAGGTCGGTGCGGGTGACCACGCCGGGCTCGGGATGCGCGGGGTCGTCCACCAGCAGGCAGTCCACCCGCTCCTCGCGCAGCCGCGCGCTGGCCTCCGCGATACCCATCGTTGCCGGCACCCGCACCGCCGGCGCCAGTTCCGCGGCGCCGACCGGGGCGGCCATCAGTTCGGCCAGTTCGGAATCGCGGCCGCGCCGCGCCAGCTGGCCTTTCACCGCCAGCCCCTCCTGGAACCACGCGGCGAACGCGGGATAGTCGGCCAGCAGCTGGCGGAACACCGGCGCCGGGATCAGGTAGCTGACCACGTCGGTGTCGGCGCGATAGCTGTGGCGCGCCCGCCCGGCCATCACCGCCCAGGCCCCGAACAGGTCGCCGCTGCCGTAGCCGGCGAAGCGCTGCTCGTGGCCGGCCTCATCGAGGTCGAACGCCTGCACCCGCCCCTTGAGGATTACCACCACCCGCTCGGACGGCGCGCCGCCGCTGATGATGATCTCGCCGCGCGGGTGGAAGCCCATGTCCACCCTGGCGGCCAGGCGCTGGCGGCCGGCCTCGTCCAGCAGGTCGAACGGCGGCTGGCTCAGGTCCAGCCCAGGCAGGCTCTCCATGCTCGCGCCTCCTCGCGCGGCGGCATCATCCCGATCATGGCAGCGCCGCGCCGGCGCCACAACGCGACCTTCGGCGCAGCCGGCTGACTTCCTGCACATGCCCGTGCGGCGGATCGGCGCAGGATAGGCAGGCATTTCCCTCGAGGCCTGCCCCCATGCACACCCGATCCTTCCGTCGCGCGCCGCTGGCGCTGGCCCTGCTGTGCGCCTTCGCCGGCGCCACCCTGTCCGCCTGCAAGCCGGCCGCCGACGACGCCCCGAAAGCCGCCGCGGCCGCCACCGCCAGCGCGCCGGCCGCCACCGGCGTGGGCATCGACCTGGCCGGCATCGACAAGTCGGTGGCGCCGGGCGACGACTTCTACGCCTATGCCAACGGCCACTGGCAGAAGACCACCGAGATCCCCGCCGATCGCGCCAGCACCGGCGTGTTCTACACGGTGTTCGAGAAAGCCGAGAAGCGCCTGGCCGACCTGGTGCAATCGCTGCGCAAGCAGAACCCGGCCGCCGGCACCGACGCGCGTCGGATCGCCGACTACTACGCCGCCTGGATGGACGAAGCCGGCATCGAGGCGCGCGGCCTGGCGCCGCTGCAGCCGACGCTGGACAAGGTCGACGCAATTGCCGACGGCAAGGCGCTGTCGGCCTGGCTGGGCGCCGGCCTGCGCGCCGACGTCGATCCGGTCAACGCCACCAACTACTACACCGAGCATCTGTTCGGCCTGTTCGTGGCGGCCGGGCTGGATGCGCCGGACAAGAACACCGGCTACCTGCTGCAGGGCGGCCTGGGCATGCCGGACCGCGAGTACTACCTGTCCGCCGACAAGGACATGGCCGCCAACCGCGCCGCCTACCAGGCCTACATCGCCGCACTGCTCAAGCAGGCCGGCACCGCCGACGCCGACAGGAAGGCGAAGGCGGTGTTCGACCTCGAGATGCAGATCGCCAACGCGCAGGCCAGCGTGGTGGACACCCAGGACATCCACAAGGCCAACAACCCGTGGCCGCTGGCCGAGTTCGGCAAGCGCGCGCCGGGCATCGACTGGCCGGCGTTCTTCGATGCGGCGCAGCTGTCCGGGCAGCAGACGCTGATCGCGTGGCAGCCTGATGCGATCAGGAAGCTGTCGGCGCTGGTGGCCAGCGCGCCGCTGCAGACCTGGAAGGACTACCTGCGCTTCCACGCGCTCAACCGCAGCGCCACCCTGCTGCCCAAGGCGTATGCCGACCTGCGCTTCGGCTTCTACGGCACCCAGCTGTCCGGCACCACCCAGCAGCGCGACCGCTGGAAGCGCGCGCTGGCCGCCACCGACGGCGCGCTGGGCGACGCCATCGGCCAGCTGTACGTGAAGCAGTACTTCCCGGCCAGCTCCAAGGCGCGGGTGGAGGCGATGGTGTCGAACATCCTGGCCGCGTTCCGCGACGGCGTGGACCAGCTGGCGTGGATGAGCCCGGAAACCAAACGCCTGGCCAAGCAGAAGGCCGAGACCATGAAGGTCGGCGTGGGCTATCCCGACCGCTGGCGCGACTACTCGCCGCTGGAAGTGAAGGCCAATGATCCGCTGGGCAATGCGCAGCGCGCCGAACTGGCCGAATACCGCCACCAGCTGGCCAAGCTGGGCAAGGCACCGGACCGCGGCGAGTGGTGGATGACTCCGCAGACCGTCAACGCGGTGAACCTGCCGCTGCAGAACGCGATGAACTTCCCGGCCGCGATCCTGGAGGCGCCGTTCTTCGACGCCAATGCAGACGATGCCGCCAACTACGGCGCCATCGGCGCGGTGATCGGCCACGAGGTCAGCCACGGCTTCGACAACCTCGGCGCCGAGTTCGACGCGCAGGGCAGGCTGCACAACTGGTGGACGCCGGAGGACGCCGCCCACTTCAAGGCCGCGGCCGAACGGCTGGTCAAGCAGTACGACGCCTACGAGGCGCTGCCGGGCCTGCACATCAATGGCCGGCAGACGCTGGGCGAGACCATCGCCGACGAGTCCGGCCTGCAGGCGGCCTATGTGGCCTACCACAAGTCGCTGGACGGCAAGCCGGCGCCGGTGATCGACGGCCTGAGCGGCGACGAGCGCTTCTTCCTCGCCTTCGCCCAGGCCTGGCGCAGCAAGGCGCGCGATGCCGCGCTGCGCTCGCAGGTGGTGGGCAACGAGCACGCGCCGGGCCAGTGGCGCGCGCTGACCGTGCGCAACATCGACGCCTGGTACGACACCTTCAAGGTGACCGAGGGCCAGAAGCTGTACCTGAAGCCGGATCAGCGGGTGAAGATCTGGTAATTGCAGGAACCGGCGCAGCTCCACGGCGCCCCGCAGCAAAAACGCCGGCAATGCCGGCGTTTTTGTTGGACCCCCGTGGGCGCGCGCGCATAAAAAAACCCGGCGCAAGGCCGGGTTTTTCGAATCACGCTTGGGCGTGGCTCAGAGCGGGCGGACCTGCTCGGCCTGCATGCCCTTCTGGCCCTTCACGGCCACGTAGGAGACCTTCTGGCCTTCCTGCAGGGACTTGAAGCCCGAGGATTCAATCGAACGGAAATGGACGAACAGGTCGTCGCCGCCGCCGTCCTGGGTGATGAAGCCAAAGCCCTTGGCGTCGTTGAACCACTTCACGGTACCGGTTTCGGTCTGGGACATGTCAATGCTCCTTGTAACGGATGGAATGCCGCGGATGCGGCGGAAACGCTGGCTGCAAGGAGAATTGAGAAACGGGTGTAACGATGCAGGAGACTGCAACATCAGGCCACGATTCAAGGTGACCCTTGTCATTCAGCCCCGCCACGGTAGGCGCATTCGATCCGGAAAGCAAACCGGCGCGAAGCCGCGGTTCAGGCTGGCCACCCTTTGACTGGGGCAGCGGCCACCGGCTCAGCGCGGCGGCGCGGCCAGCTCGCGGGCATCCAGGAACCCGTCGCGATTGGCGTCCTGCCGATGGAAGCGGGCGGCCAGCTGGGCGCGGTGGGCCTCGCGCGTGATCGTCTCGCCGCGGCCGCCGGGCTGTTCGGCGGCGGACAGCACGCCGTCGCCGTCGCGGTCCATCTGCGCGAACGCATAGCCCATCCAGTCCTGGTATTCCGGCAGGGCGACGCGGCCGTCGCCATCCCGGTCCATCCGCGCCAGGTAGTCACCTGCCCGCTGCACCTGCGCCGGCAGCGCCATCGGCGCCGCCAGCAGCAGCACGGCGACGGCGCCAGCGGGATTCAACCGCCGCCGCGCGCCTGCCGGCGGCGCGATGTCAGGCCTGCACCAGCGCATAGCCGCGCAGGCGCACCGCGTAGTCCTGCAGCGCACGCACGCCACTGGCCTCGGCCTCGGCGCACCAGGCCTGCAGCTGGCGCAGGCGCTCGGCGGCATCGTGGCCGCGGCTTTCCAGCACGTCGGCCAGGCGCTTGCGATGTTCGATCAGCGCCTGGATGCGCGGGCGCGCATCGATCCACGCCTGCAGCTGCGCACGCGCCTCGGGATTCAGCCAGCGGCCGTCGTCCACCATGCCCTTGCGCAACTGGCGCGGCAGCAGCGCGCGCAGCCTCGCGCCCGCGGCGGCGGCCTCTTCCTTCAGCGCCGGCTTCAGCACGTTGCGCTGGTAGTCGGTCATCGCCTGGAAGCGGTGCGCCAGCAGCGCCTTCAGCGTTTCCGCGTCGGGCATGGCGATGTTCGGGCGCAGGTTCAGCGACGGCGCGACGCGCAGCACCTTGGCCAGGCGCAGCTTTTCCAGCAGCTTGATCGCGGCCCAGCCGATGTCGAACTCGAAGCGGCGCAGCGCGAACTTGGCCGAGGACGGGAACGCGTGGTGGTTGTTGTGCAATTCCTCGCCACCGATCCACACCGCCCACGGAGTGAGGTTGGTGGCGGTATCGGTGGTCTCGAAGTTGCGGTAGCCCCACCAGTGGCCCAGCCCGTTGATCACGCCGGCAGCCCAGAACGGAATCCACGCCATCTGGATCGCCCAGACGGCCACGCCCTTGGCGCCGAACAGCACGAAGCTCACGGCCAGCAGCAGGATCACGCCGGCGTTGGAGAAGCGGGTGTAGAGGCTCCGTTCGATCCAGTCATCCGGGCAGCCCTTGCCGTACTGCTCGATGTCGGCGCGCGCCAGCCGCGCTTCGCGGTACATGTCCGCGCCCTTCCACAGCACGTTGCCGATGCCCTTGTGCATGGGGCTGTGCGGGTCTTCGGCGGTCTCGCACTTGGCGTGGTGCTTGCGGTGGATCGCCGCCCACTCCCTGGTGATCATCGAGGTGGTCAGCCAGGACCAGAAGCGGAAGAAGTGCGCGATCAGCGGGTGGAAATCCACGCCGCGATGGGCCTGGCTGCGGTGCAGGTACAGGGTGACGGTGAAGATCGTGATCTGGGTCACGACCAGCAGGTACAGCAGCATCTGCCACCAGCCGAACTGGAGCAGGCCGCCAGCGAGGAAATCGAGCAGGGACGCGGGCATCGGGTGACTCTGGGGAGGAAGTTGGCGCCGGTTGACGGCCGATCCATGATGCCACGGCATGGCTGTACGCCGCCCCGCCGCGGCATCATGGGCGCATGCCCGAACTGCCCGAAGTCGAGACCACCCGCCGCGGCCTGCTGCCTCACGTCGAGGGCCAGCGCGTCGCCCACGTCCGGCTGCGCCGCCCCGACCTGCGCTGGCCGATTCCGCGCGAGGTGGAGGAACTGCTGCCGGAGCAGCGCATCGACACCATCCGCAGGCGCGCCAAGTACCTGCTGCTGGACACCGCCGCCGGCAGCGCGCTGCTGCACCTGGGCATGTCCGGAAGCCTGCGCGTGCTGCCCGCCGACACCCCGCTGCGCGCCCACGACCACGTCGACATCGCGCTGGACTCCGGCCAGGTGCTGCGCTTCAACGACCCGCGCCGCTTCGGCTGCCTGCTATGGCAACCCACCGGCGAAACCCATGACCTGTTGCGCAGCCTCGGCCCCGAGCCGCTGTCGGACGCCTTCGACGGCGACTACCTGTTCGCCCGCAGCCGCAAGCGCGCGGCACCGGTGAAGACCTTCCTGATGGACCAGAAGGTGGTGGTCGGCGTGGGCAACATCTACGCGGCGGAGGCACTATTCGCGGCGGGCATCTCACCGCTGCGCGAGGCGGGGAAGGT
>JANJSW010000184.1 GCA_024711415.1 Thermomonas sp.
TTCTTCTCGACGGTCAGCAGGCCGGCCTTGATCGCGTACAGCGGGATCGCGTGGACCAGATCGCGCAGGGTCACGCCCGGCTGCATCTCGCCCTTGAAGCGCACCAGCACCGATTCCGGCATGTCCAGCGGCATCACGCCGGTGGCGGCGGCGAACGCCACCAGGCCGGAGCCTGCCGGGAACGAAATGCCGATCGGGAAGCGGGTGTGGCTGTCGCCGCCGGTGCCCACGGTGTCGGGCAGCAGCATGCGGTTGAGCCAGCTGTGGATGATGCCGTCGCCCGGGCGCAGCGACACGCCGCCGCGGGTGGAAATGAATTCCGGCAGGGTGTGGTGGGTCTTCACGTCCACCGGCTTCGGATAGGCGGCGGTGTGGCAGAACGACTGCATCACCAGGTCGGCGGAAAAGCCCAGGCAAGCCAGATCCTTCAGCTCGTCGCGGGTCATCGGGCCGGTGGTGTCCTGGCTGCCCACCGACGTCATCCGCGGCTCGCAGTAGGTGCCCGGGCGCATGCCCTTGCCTTCCGGCAGGCCACAGGCACGGCCGACCAGCTTCTGCGCCAGGGTGAAGCCCTTGCCGGTATCCGGCGGCACCACCGGCAGGCGGAACAGGTCGGTCGCCGGCAGGCCCAGCGCTTCGCGCGCCTTGGCGGTCAGGCCGCGGCCGATGATCAGCGGGATGCGGCCACCGGCGCGCGCTTCGTCCAGCAGCACTTCAGACTTCAGCTCGAAGGTGGCGATCACTTCGCCGTTCTTCAGCGCCTTGCCTTCGTACGGACGCAGCTCGATCACGTCGCCGTGGTGCATCTGCGAGACATCCAGCTCGATCGGCAGCGCGCCCGCGTCTTCCATCGTGTTGTAGAAGATCGGCGCGATCTTGCCACCCAGGCAGACGCCGCCATCACGCTTGTTGGGGATGTAGGGAATGTCGTTGCCGGTCCACCACAGCACGCTGTTGGTGGCGGACTTGCGGCTGGAGCCGGTGCCGACCACATCGCCCACGTAGGCCACGGTATGGCCCTTTTCCTTGAGCTTGAGGATGTCGCCGATCGGGCCGCGCTTGCCGTCTTCCTCCGGCACGAACGGCGCGTCCGGACGCTTGTTCTTCAGCATCGCCAGCGCGTGCATCGGGATGTCCGGGCGGGTGGTGGCGTCCGGCGCCGGCGACAGGTCGTCGGTATTGGTCTCGCCCGGCACCTTGAACACGGTGATGGTCAGGCTCTGCGGCACTTCCGGCTTGCTGGTGAACCACTCGGCGTCGGCCCAGCTCTGCAGCACGGCCTGCGCGTTGGCGTTGCCGGCCTTGGCCTTGTCCTGCACGTCGTGGAACGCATCGAACACCAGCAGCGTGTGCTTGAGCGCATTGGCGGCCACGCCGCCCACTTCGGCATCGTCCAGCAGCTGCACCAGCGGCGCCACGTTGTAGCCGCCCAGCATGGTGCCCAACAGTTCGGTGGCGCGGGCGCGCGGGATCAGCGGGTTGACCTCGCTGCCGAACGCCAGTGCGGCCAGGTAGCTGGCCTTGACCTTGGCGGCGTCGTCCACGCCGGCCGGCACGCGGTTCACCAGCAGGTCGAGCAGGAAGGCTTCCTCGCCCGCGGGCGGGTTCTTCAGCAGCTCGATCAGGTCGGCGGTCTGCTGCGGGGTCAGCGGCAGCGCGGGGATGCCGAGGGCGGCGCGTTCGGCTTCGTGTTGGCGGTAGGCGGCAAGCATGTGGGGGTTCCTTGGCAGGTGCTACGTGTGGAGAGGGCCGTCAGTCCCGGGGGACGATCAACTTCAGGCCTTTGAAGTAATCGCGATGGAACGCGGCGTCGAAGGTGATCAGCGCATCGCACTGCAGCAGCGCGTGGGCACCGACCAGAAAATCGGAAATCGGGCGCGGTTCGCCGCCGCGCTGGCGCTGGCGGCGCTGCATCTCGCCGGCGCGCAGCGCCGACTTGGACTCCACCGCGCTGTAGTGGATGCCCATTTCCTCCAGCGCGGCCAGCGCATCGGCGCCATTGCGCAGGGCGGCGGACAGCTGTGCCAAGGCGGCGTCGCTGACCACCACCCGGCCGGCACCCAGCGCCTGGCGCAGGGTCGTTTCCACGGCATCGGCATGGGCGCCGTCGGCCAGCAGTTCGACCAGCACGGGCGCGTCGACGGCGATCACGCAGGCTTGCCCTTGCCGCCGGCGTCCAGCGCGAACTTGCCGCGCACCCGCGAAATGGCATCGTCGACGTGCTTGCTGAGGACGATGCGGCCGCCATCCAGCTCGACCTTGAGCACGCTGCCCTTGGTCAGGCCCAGGGCATCACGCACCGCCTTCGGCAGGGTGATCTGGCCGCGCTCTGCGACGGTGGCTTCCATGGGCAGCCCTGCGCTTTGGGTAGGCCAGAATTATACATCCTTTTCAATGCATACTCTAGCCATCCGCAGACCCAGGACGGCATCGGCCATGCCCGACTGGCCGCCAGCAAGGACGCGGGCCTGCCGCCGGGATCGCCATGCTGGCGTGGCGTTTCGTGGCGCGCGGAATCCTTGCGGGCCTGCCCCGACGGACTCAGCCCAGACTGGTACGCGCCCCGCCCGCGTGCTTGGCCAGGTACAGCGCCCGGTCGGCGCGCTGGCGCAGCTGCGCCGGGGCCTGGTCTTCCTCGCCCAGCTGCACCAGGCCGGCGCTGAAGCTGACGTAGTTCGGGCCGGCTTCGGCGGTGTGCCAGCTGCGGCAGCTGGCGAAGGCGGCGTGCAGCCGCTGGCTGAAGCGCTTGCCGCCCTCCATGTCGGTATCGGTGAGGATCACCGCGAAGGCATCGCCGCCCAACCGCGCCGGCAGGTCCGAAGTACGGCAGACCGATCGCAGCAGACGCGCGGCTTCGGCCAGCACTTCGTCGCCCACCGCGTGCGACCAGTTGTCGTTGATCTGGCGGATGTGGTCCAGGTCCAGCAGCATCAGGCACAGCGCCTGGCCGTGCCGCTTGGAGCGGGCGAAGTGGTGCGAGAACCCCTCGTCGAACGCGCGCCCGTTGGGAAGCCCGGTCAAGCCGTCTTCATGGGCCTGCCGGCCGAACTCCACCGCCTGCTGCTGCAGCCGCTCGACCAGTCCTTCCCGGTCGCGCCGCGCGGCATGCAACTGCTCGCCCTGCTGGCGCATGCTGGTGGCGTATTCGTCCAGCTGCCGCTGCAGGCGCTCGCGCTCGCCGCGCTCACGCAGGCCCCAGACCCATGCAGCCCCGGCCGCCAACAGCGCAAGCAGGAAAAATGCCCACGGCCAGATGCCGGTGCCCTGCCCGCTCGCGGCCTGCGAGGTCGGCGCCGCCAGCAACACCGCCAGCATTGCGCCGGCACGTGGGCCCGTCTTGGAGTGGATCGCCCGCGCGGGTTTCATCACCGAACTCGCCCCTTTTCAATCAGGCTTAACATCGGAACCGCAAGATGACGCGGGGATCCCCGCATTTTTCCAGCGCCCGGCCGCAACCGGACGCCGCCACGCATTACCGGGAGCACGTCCATGAGCAACACCTTCGCCACCCGTGCCACGCTTCACGTTAACGGCCAAGACTACGCTTTCCACAGCCTGCCGGCGCTGGGCGAACGCTTCGACCTCAAGCACCTGCCGTGGTCGATGAAGATCCTGCTGGAGAACCTGCTCCGCCACGAAGATGGCGTGAGCGTGCTGCCGGCGCATATCGAGGCGGTGGCGAAGTGGAACCCGAAAGCGCTGCCGGACACCGAGATCGCGTTCATGCCGGGCCGGGTGATCCTGCAGGACTTCACCGGCGTCCCGTGCGTGGTGGACCTGGCGGCGATGCGCGATGCAGTGGTCAAGCTGGGCGGCCGGCCCGAGCAGATCAACCCGCAGATTCCCTCGGAGCTGGTCATCGACCATTCGGTGCAGGTGGACGCCTTCGCCCGCCCGGACGCGCTGGACATCAACGGCCGCATCGAGTTCGAACGCAACGCCGAGCGCTACGGCTTCCTGCGCTGGGGCCAGAAAGCCTTCGCCGACTTCAAGGTGGTGCCGCCGAACACCGGCATCGTCCATCAGGTGAACCTGGAATACCTGGCGCGGGTGGTGATGACCCGCGAGATCGACGGCGTCACTTGGGCGTTTCCCGACACCCTGTTCGGCACCGACAGCCACACCACCATGGTCAATGGCATCGGCGTGCTCGGCTGGGGCGTGGGCGGGATCGAGGCCGAGGCGGCGATGCTTGGCCAGCCCTCGTCGATGCTGATACCGCAGGTGGTGGGCTTCCAGCTCACCGGCCGGCTGCCGGAAGGCGCCACCGCCACCGACCTGGTGCTGACCGTCACCCAGATGCTGCGCCAGCACGGTGTGGTCGGGAAGTTCGTGGAGTTCTACGGCGACGGCCTGCAGCACCTGCCCCTGGCCGACCGTGCCACCATCGCCAACATGGCACCCGAATACGGCGCCACCTGCGGCATCTTCCCGATCGATGCCGAAGCCTTGAACTACCTGCGCCTGTCGGGCCGCAGCGACGCGCAGATCGCGCTGGTCGAAGCCTATGCCAGGGCACAAGGCTTGTGGCA
>JANJSW010000253.1 GCA_024711415.1 Thermomonas sp.
CCAGCTCGATGAAGCGGCGCAGTTCCTCGCCATTGAACAGCGGCATCGCCTGGCCCGGGTCGAAGATGAAGGGGATGCCGGCCTCGTGGAATTCCTTCGCGTTCTGCAGCATGCCCTCGTAGCCGTCCGGGCTGACGATGCCGATGGTCACGCCCGGCACGTCCTTCACGTGGTTCTCGTAGCTGCGCATCATCGCGCCCGGATGGAAGGCGGTGATCTGGTTGTTGTCGTGGTCGGTGGTGATGAACGCCTGCGGGGTGAACAGCTCGTCGATCACCTTGACGCGGTCGAGGCTGATGCCCTGCTCGCCGAACCATTCGCGGTACGGGCCGAAGTCCGCGCCCACCGTGGCCATCGGGATGGGGTCGCCGCCGAGCAACTTGAGGTTGTAGGCGATGTTGCCGGCGCAGCCGCCGAACTCGCGGCGCATCCGCGGCACCAGGAAGGACACGTTGAGGATGTGCACCTTGTCCGGCAGGATGTGGTTCTTGAACTGGTCGGGGAACACCATGATGGTGTCGTAAGCCAGGGAACCACAGATCAGGGCAGCCATCGGGAGTCTCGGGAACGCGGACGCAAGGCCGGCCATGATACCCGCCGCCCCGGCGCTTGGCAGCGCCGATGAATGGCCCCGGGACGTGGTTCCTTGCCGGCGACGGGGGGCGTTGCTAGGCTAACCGCCCCCGGCGGTGTTCCCGACGCGGCCTTCTTTCCTTCCGCGTTCCCCCGCGCGGCTATCCCCCCTTCCGGCAGCCCTCCGCATGTTCAAGTTCCTCGGCCGCTACTTTTCCAGCGACCTTTCCATCGACCTCGGCACCGCCAACACGCTGATCTACGTGCGCGGCCAGGGCATCGTCCTCAACGAACCCTCGGTGGTGGCGGTGCGCCAGGACCGCGGCGGCGGCGCCCGCGCGGTGGCGGCGGTCGGCAGCGAGGCCAAGCAGATGCTCGGCCGTACCCCCGGCCACATGACCACGGTGCGGCCGATGAAGGATGGCGTGATCGCCGACTTCACCTACACCGAGGAAATGCTCAAGCACTTCATCCGCAAGGTGCACAAGAGCCGCTTCCTGCGCCCCAGCCCGCGCGTGCTGGTGTGCGTGCCGGCCGGCAGCACCCAGGTGGAACGGCGCGCGATCAAGGAGTCGGCGGAAGAAGCCGGCGCGCGCGAGGTCTATCTGATCGAGGAGCCGATGGCGGCCGCGATCGGCGCCGGCATGCCGGTGACCGAGGCGCGCGGCTCGATGGTCGTGGACATCGGCGGCGGCACCACCGAGGTGGCGGTGATCGCGCTCAACGGCATCGTCTATTCGCAGTCGGTGCGGATCGGCGGCGACCGCTTCGACGAATCGATCATCAACTACGTGCGCCGCCACCACGCCATGCTGATCGGCGATGCCACCGCCGAGCGCATCAAGATGGAGATCGGCAGCGCCTATCCGAACGACGAGGTGCGCGAGACCGAGATTTCCGGCCGCCACCTCGCCGAGGGCGTGCCGAAGATGATCACCATCAACTCCATCGAAGTGCAGGAAGCGCTGCGCGAGCCGCTGCAGGGCATCCTGGCCGGCATCCGCCAGGCGCTGGAGCAGACCCCGCCGGAGCTGTCGGCCGACGTCGCCGAGCGCGGCATCGTGCTGACCGGCGGCGGTTCGCTGCTGCGCGACCTGGATCGCCTGATCTCCGAGGAGACCGGCTTGCACGTGCAGGTCGCCGACGACCCGCTGACCTGCGTGGCCCGCGGCGGCGGGCGCGCGCTGGAGCTGGTGGACATGCACGGCAACGAGTTCTTCGCGCCGGAATGAGGAAGCCAGGGGTGAGCGGGGAGGGGTGAGGCGCGCGTAGAACCGGCCTTCGCCGCCTCCACGCCGATGTTGCGCTTTCCCATTTCCCTCACTTCCTCGGTCCACGCCCCGCCCATGCCCCACGCCGGCCCTTCCGCTTCCCGCCCCGGCGAAATCGCCGGCGTGCTGCGGTTGCTGGTGTTCCTGGTGCTGGCCTGTGCGCTGATGGTGCTGGATTTCCGCGGCGGCTGGCTGCATGCGGTGCGGGTGCAGGCCGAAGCGGCGATGCAGCCGCTGTGGTGGCTGGCCGGGCTGCCGTCGCGGGTCGGCGCCAGCCTGCGCGAGAATGCGGTGACCCGCGCCCAGCTGGCCAGCGACAATGCCCGCCTGCGCCAGGCGCTGCTGCTCTCCGCGGCACGCAATGCGCGCCTGCGCACCGCCGCGGCCGAGAACGCGCGCCTGCGCGGGCTGCTGGACAGCGCCGAGCGCGGACGCCTGGACGTGCAGCTGGCCAGCGTGCTCGACGTCGACCTGGATCCCAGCCGCCAGCGCCTGCTGCTGGGCGCCGGCAGCGGCAGCGGCGTGCGGGTCGGGCAGCCGGTGATCGACGCCGGCGGGCTGATGGGGCAGGTCATCGCCACCACCCCGACCACCGCCACCGTGCTGCTGCTGACCGACCCCGACCATGCGGTGCCGGTGATGGTGGCACGCAGCGGGGTGCGCCTTGTGGCCTACGGCAACGGCCGCAGCGATGCGCTGCAGCTGACCGACATCCCGCTGTCCGCGGACGTGCGCGAAGGCGACGAGCTGCTCACTTCCGGCCTGGGCGACCGCTTCCCGCCGGGCTTCGCGGTCGGGCGGATCGGCGCGCTGCGCGCCGACGACAGCCGCGCCTTCCTCAGGGCGCAGGTGAAGCCGGCCGCGCAACTCGACCGCGGCCGCGATGTGCTGCTGCTGCGCGGCTACCGGCCGGTGGCCGCGGCCAAGCCGGCCCCGGCCGCAACCATCTCGCCCGCGACCGCGCAGCCAGCGCCCGCCAGCGCCCCGCCGGCGCTACAGCGTCCGCCCGCGCCTGGCCAGGAGCCGCGCCGATGAGCCGCGCGCGCAACGGCTGGGTGCTGCCAGTCAGCCTGCTGCTGGCGCTGCTGCTGGGGCTGGTGCCCCTGCCCGGCGTGCTGCAGGCGCTGCGGCCGTACTGGCTGGCGCTGGTGCTGGCGTACTGGCTGCTGGAAACCCCGGACCGGGTGGGGCTGGGCACGGCGTTCATGCTGGGCCTGCTGGCCGATATCGCCTTCGGCGGACTGCTGGGCGAGCAGTCGCTGCGGCTGGTGGTGCTGGCCTTCATCCTTGAACGCTTCCGCGCGCGGCTGCGCTTCTTCCCGGTGTCGCAGCAGGCGCTGACCATCGGCGTGCTGCTGCTCAACGACCGCGTCATCAGCGCCGGCCTGCACCTGTTGACCGGCGTGCCGCAGCTGCCGTGGCTGTACTGGGCGGCGCCGCTGGCCGGCATGCTGCTGTGGCCTCCGCTGCATCTGCTGCTCGACTTCCTGCGGCTGCGCCGGCCCGGCTGAGCGATGATCCGCCGCGCCCGCCAGATCAAGGACCATGCCGCCGAAGCCGCGCTGTTCCGGCGCCGGGCGCTGGCCGGTTTCCTGGTCGCGCTGGCCGGGCTGGGCGGGCTGGGCGGCTGGTATTTCCGCCTGCAGGTGCTGCGCCACGACGAGTTCGCCACCCGCTCCGAGGCCAACCGCCTGCGGCTGGTGCCGGTGGCGCCGGCGCGCGGGCTGATCTACGACCGCAAGGGCCGCATCCTCGCCGACAACGTGGCGGCGTGGCGGCTGGAAGCGGTGCCGGAGCGCGCCGGCGACGGTGCCAAGCTGCTGGCCAAATTGCGCGAGGTGGTCGCGCTGGATGCCGAACAGCAGGCGCAGTTCCTGCGCGACTACAAGGCCGCCCGGCCGTTCAAGCCGGTCACCATCAAGCTGCGCGTGCCGGACGAGGAAGCGGCGCGGTTCGCGGTGGACCGCTGGCGTTTCCCGGGCGTGGAGCTGGTGCCCTACCTCGGCCGCGTCTATCCCTACGGCGACCTGTTCACGCACGTGGTGGGCTACGTCAGCCGCATCGACGACAAGGACCTGGCCGCGCTGGGCGATGCCGGCGGCGCCTATACCCACGCCGGCAAGACCGGGCTGGAACGCTATTACGAAACCAGCCTGCGCGGCCGGCCCGGCTTCCGTCGGCTGGAAACCAACGTCGCCGGACGCACAGTGCGCGCGCTGGACACGCTGCCGGCGGTGCCCGGCACCGACCTGAAGCTGTCGATCGACGCCGAGCTGCAACGGGCGATGGTGGACGCATTCGGCCAGCTGGAGGGCTCGGCGGTGGCGGTCGATCCGCGCAGTGGCGAGATCCTGGCGATGGTCAGCCTGCCCTCGTTCGATGCCAACCTGTTCGTCAACGGCATCAGCCACGCCGACTTCAAGGCGCTGAACGACAACCCCTCGCGCCCGCAGTTCAACCGGGTGGTGCTGGGCGGGGTGGCGCCCGGCTCGACGATCAAGCCGCTGACCGCGCTGGCCGGCCTCGACAGCGGCGTGCGCCAGCCCGACGACCGGATCCTGTCGACCGGCGTGTTCCGCCTGCCCGGCATGCGCGGGCGCGGCTGGCTGGACGGCGTGCACGGCTGGACCGACGCGCGCAAGTCGATCTACGAGTCGGTCAACACCTACTACTACCAGCTGGCGCTGGACTTGGGCGTGCAGCGCTACGACGCGTACATGGCGCGCTACGGGTTCGGCCAGAAGACCGGCATCGACCTGGCCGGCGAGATCGAGGGCATCGTGCCGTCGCCGGCAACGAAGATGAAGTACGCCGGGGAGCGCTGGTATCCGGGCGACCTGGTCAACTCGTCTATCGGCCAGGGTCTCTGGAAGGTGTCGCCGCTGCAGCTCGTGCGCGGCGTCGCCGCGATCGCCGACGGCGGCAATCTGCGCCGCCCGCACCTGGCGATGGAGCGGCGGGCGGGGTTCGATGCGCCGTGGCAGCGGCTGCCGCAGTCGCCGCCGGTGCGCATCAGTGATCATCCCGGCAATGTGCAGGTGATCCAGGAAGGCATGGAGATGACCACCGGCGGCTCCGGCACCGCCGCGCGCGTGTTCCGCGGTTCGCCCTACCGTTCCGCCGGCAAGACCGGCACGGCGCAGGTGGTCAACCGCGGCGCCACTGCGGTCGATCCGCGCTCGCTGCCGCTGTGGAAGCGCCACCGCGCGCTGTACATCGGCTATGCGCCGGCGGAGGCGCCGACCCTCGCGGTGGCGGTGGCGGTGGAGGGTGGCG
>JANJSW010000265.1 GCA_024711415.1 Thermomonas sp.
CGACGAAAAGACCCGCCGCACGGTCAGCCCGCAGCGGCTGACCCACTATCGCGACAACTGGTACCTGGACGCGTGGGACGAGGACCGCGAGGGCCTGCGCAGCTTCTCCATCGACCGCATCGCCGGCGCCCGGCTGGCCGATGGCAGCGCGCGCGACGTGGCCGAGGAAGAACTCAACGCCCATCTCGCCGGCAGCTACGGCATCTTTTCCGGCGCGCCCAAGGGCTGGGCCACGATCCGTTTTTCCGCCAAGGCCGCACGCTGGGTGGCCGACGAACACTGGCATTCGCAGCAGCAGGGCCGCTTTCTTGCGGACGGCCGCTACGAACTTAAGTTGCCGTACTCGGTGCCGCGCGAGCTGCTGATGGACGTGCTGCACTACGGCGCCGACGCCGAGATCGTGGAGCCGAAGGCGCTGCGCGAACAGCTGCGCGCGCACCTGCAGCTGGCGCTGTCCAACTACGGGCAGGACTGATGGCAGCGCCCGCCCGCGAGGATTCGCCGCCGGGCACGATCGTGCTGGCGCTGGGCGGCGGCGGCGCGCGCGGGCTGGCCCAGATCGGCGTGATCGAAGTGCTGCTGGCACGCGGCATGGACATCGAGGCCGTGGCCGGCACGTCCTGCGGCGCATTGGTGGGTGGGGCGTTCGCGGCCGGCAAGCTGGATGAGTTGCGCGACTGGATGCTGCGCACCAGCCGCAACGAGATGCTGCGCCTGCTCGACCCCGGCCTCGGCCGCCCGGCCATGTTCACCGGCACCCGGCTGGTGCGCGCGCTGCGCGAGGTGGTCGGCGAGCCCCGCATCGAGGACCTGCCGATCGACTTCACCGCGGTGGCGGTGGACCTGCTGCGCCAGCGCGAAGTCTGGCTGCGCCGGGGCGACCTGTGGGACGCGCTGCGCGCCTCGTTCGCGATCCCGGGCATCTTCACCCCGCTGAATATCGGCGGCATGGAGCTGGTGGACGGCGGTCTGCTGGCACCGCTGCCGATCACCGCCACCCGCCTGGCCGGCGCCCACCGGGTGGTGGCGGTGGACATCCACGGCAGCACGCCGCAGCGCAGGGACGAGCCGGTGCGCGTGGTGGACACCCAGCCGGATGAACCCGCGGTGGGCCTGCTGGGGCGCTGGATCGACCGGCTCGGCGAAGATGCGGCCAAGCCCACCCATCGTTTCGGGCTGATGGAAGTGATGTCGCGCGCACTGGATACCATGCAGGAGCGCATCGCCCGCGTGCAGCTGGCGCTGGAGCCGCCGGAACTGCTGATCCGCATCCCCCGCGATGCCTGCCAGTTCTACGAATTCTGGCGCGCCTCCGAGCTGATCGACATCGGCCGGCGCGAGGCGGAAAAGGCGCTGGACGCGGCCGGCTACTGACCGTCGCAGCCGGTGAGATGGGCCGCCCGCAAGCTGGCGGCACCTTCCACGGAGCTGCCGCCATGACCCATCGCGACCTTGATTCCCTGCTGCGCCAACTGGTGATCCTGGGCACGCTGGCGGTGCTGCTGGTGCCCGCCGCGCGCGGCAGCAGTGCGCTGTTCGGCTGGCTGCCGCTGTGGCTGGTGGGCATGCCGCTGGCCGCGTGGTGGAGCCTGCGCCGCTTCCCGCTGCCGACGCTGGCGCTGCGCCTGCCGAGGCGCCGGCGGGCGCAGGCGCGGCGGCGGCGCGGGCACCGCGTGACGGCGGTGGTGCGGGTTGTGCGGCGGGCCTGAACGCGGCGACTTCCGGGCCATGCTGGCGTCGCGGACGCTGTGCTAGCGTTCGGGGCTTTCCAGAAAGCCCCCGGAGCCCGCCATGACCCAGTTTTCCAGCGCCTGCCTGATCGCCGGTCTCGCCATCGCCGGCAGCGCGTCCGCCCAGATCGCGCCGGGCGCCGATCCGCACGCCTGGCTGGAGGACCTGCAGGGCGAGAAGGCGCTGGACTGGGTCAAGGCGCGCAACGCCAAGGCCGAGGCGGAGATCGCCGGCACCCACGCGTTCAAGACGCTGGAAGCGCAGATCCGCGCCATCCTCGATTCCGACGCCAAGATCCCCGGCGTCGAGAAGATCGGCGGGTACTACTACAACTTCTGGAAGGACAAGCAGCACGAGCGCGGCGTCTGGCGCCGCACCACGCTGGACGAGTACCGCAAGCCGGAGCCGAAGTGGGAAACCGTGCTCGACCTGGATGCGCTGAACAAGGCGGAGAACGCCAAGTGGGTCTGGCATGGCGCCGACTGCCTCAAGCCGAAGTACCAGCGCTGCCTGATCGCGCTGTCGCCGGGCGGCTCCGACGCCGACGTGACCCGCGAGTTCGACCTGACCACCAAACAGTTCGTGCCGGACGGCTTCTTCCGTCCGGAAGCCAAGGGTGGCCTGGCCTGGATCGACGAGGACACGGTCTACGTGTTCACCGATTTCGGCCCGGGCACGCTGACCAGCTCGGGTTATCCGAACATCGTCAAGGAATGGAAGCGCGGCACCCCGCTGGCGGCGGCGAAGACCGTGTACGAAGGCAAGCCGGGCGACATGTACATCGCCGCGATGCGCGACCACACCCCCGGCTGGCAGCGTGACTTCGTCAGCCGCACGCTGGCCTTCTACAACGACGAGCTGTACCTGCGCGGCGCCGACGGCAGCCTGTCCAAGATCGACGTGCCCAACAGCGCACAGAAGAACGTGCACAAGGCATGGCTGCTGCTGGAGCTGCGCGAGCCTTACGCCGTCGGTGGCAAGACCTATGCGCCCGGTTCGCTGATCGCCGCCAACTTCAACGATTTCATGGCCGGCAAGCGTGAGTTCACGACGCTGTTCGAGCCCGACGAACATTCCTCGCTGGCCGGCTATGCATGGACGAAGGACCACCTGGTCCTCAACGTGATGCAGGACGTCAAGAACCGCCTGTCGGTGCTCACCCCGGGCAAGGACGGCTGGGCGAAGTCCGCCTTCGTCGGCGCGCCGAGCATCGGCACGCTGGGCGTGGGCGCGGTGGATGCGGACGACAGCAATGCGGTGTGGCTCACCGCCACCGACTTCCTGACCCCGACCACGCTGTCCATTGCCGAGGTCGGCCAGCAGCCCGAGGTGCTGAAGTCCAACCCGGTGTTCTTCGACGGATCGAAGGACGTGATCGAGCAGCACTTCGCCACCAGCAAGGATGGGACCAAGGTGCCCTACTTCCTCGTCAGGCCGAAGGCGCTGGCGTTCGACGGCAAGGCGCCGACCCTGTTGTACGGCTATGGCGGCTTCGAGGTGTCGATGACGCCGGCCTATTCCGGCGGCATCGGCAAGGGCTGGCTGGAGAAGGGCGGCGTGTACGCGCTGGCCAACATCCGCGGCGGCGGCGAGTACGGCCCGCGCTGGCACCAGGCTGCGCTCAAGGCCAACCGCCACAAGGCCTACGAGGACTTCGCCGCGATCGCCGACGACCTGGTGGCGCGCAAGATCACCTCGCCCAAGCACCTGGGCACCATGGGCGGCAGCAACGGCGGCCTGCTGATGGGCAACATGCTGACCCAGTATCCGGAAAAGTTCGGCGCCATCGTGGTGCAGGTGCCGCTGCTGGACATGAAGCGCTACAGCCACCTGCTGGCCGGCGCCTCGTGGATGGCCGAATACGGCAATCCCGACACGGCGGACTGGGACTTCATCCAAACCTTCTCGCCTTACCACCTGTTCGATGCGAACAAGACCTACCCGGCGACCCTGTTCACCACCTCCACCAAGGACGACCGCGTCCATCCCGGCCATGCACGCAAGATGATGGCGCTGATGGAAGCGGCCGGTAAGGACGTGCGCTACTACGAGAACATCGAGGGCGGCCACGGTGGCGCGGCCAACAATGCCCAGGCCGCGCACATGACCGCGCTGGCCTACACCTTCCTGTGGAACCAGCTGGCGAAGTGACTGGCTTTCCTCCTCCCCTGCAGGCAGGGGAGGAGCAAGCGCGCAATTGCAAACCGCCCCGCGGAGCCCCATCCATGAAATCCCACGTCCTGATCGCCGGTCTCTTCCTCATGAGCAGCCTTGCCTCCGCCCAGACTCCGCCCACCCCGCCCGATGCGGAGAAGAAGCCGCACGTGGTGAAGGCGCCGTTCGGCGCCGAGCGCCAGGACGAGTACTACTGGCTGCGCGACGACAGCCGCAAGGACGCCGCGATGCTCGGCTACCTCAACGCCGAGAACGCCTACGCCGATGCCGTGCTGGCGCCGACCAGGCCGGTGCAGGACAAGCTCTACGAAGAAATCGTCGCGCGCATCAAGCAGGACGACGCCAGCGTGCCCTACCGCGACCGCGGCTGGTGGTACTACTCGCGCTTCGAGACCGGCAAGGACTACCCGGTGCACGCGCGCCGCAAGGACGCGCCGGGGATCGATGCGCTGTCGATCCAGCAGGCCAACGCGGCCGGCGATTTCGTCGGGGAAGAAGTGCTGCTGGACGTCAATGCGCTTGCCGCCGGCAAGGACTACTACAGCGTCGGCGATTTCGAAGTGACGCCGGACAACAAGATCCTCGCCTACGCCGACGACAGCAACGGCCGCCGCCAGTACACCATCCGCTTCCGCAACCTCGCCACCGGGCAGGCCTATCCCGAAACCATCGCCGGCGTTTCGGCCAACCTGGTCTGGGCCGACGACAACAAGACCCTGTTCTATGTCGAGAACGATCCGGAGACGCTGCTCACGGTGCGGGTGAAGAAGCACGTGCTGGGCACCGACCCGACGCTGGACCCGGTCGTCTACGAGGAGAAGGACGACAGCTTCTACATGGGCATCGACCGCACCCGCGACGAGCAGTACATCGTCATCGGCGTGAGCAGCACGGTGTCCGACGAACTGCGCTACGCGCCGGCAGCCGACCCGCGCGAGTTCAAGGTGCTGGCACCGCGCGCGCGCGACGTGGAATACGACGCCGACCACTTCGGCGGGCGCTGGGTGATCCGCACCAACGACGGCAAGGCGACCAACTTCAAGCTGGTCACTGCCGCCGACGGCGCCACCTCGCGCAAGGACTGGCAGGACTGGATCGCGCACCGCGACGACGTGCTGGTGGAAGGGTTCGAGCTGTTCGACGGATTCACCGCCATCGCCGAACGCAGCGCCGGGCTGGAACGCGTGCGCCTGCTCAAGCCGAACGGCGAGGAATACATCAAGGCCGACGAGTCCGCCTATTCGATGGGCCTGGACGTCAACAGCGAGCATGACACCGACTGGGTGCGCTACAGCTACACCTCGATGACCACCCCGGCCACCGTGTACGAGCTGAACGTGAAGACCGGCGAGCGCCGCCTGCTCAAGCGCCAGCCGGTGCTGGGCGGCTATGACCCGGCCAACTACGTCACCGAGCGGCTGTGGGCCACCGCCCGCGACGGCACGAAGATTCCGGTCTCCATCGTCTACCGGAAGGGCTTCGAGAAGAACGGCAAGGCCGCGCTGCTGCAGTACGCCTACGGCAGCTACGGCATGTCGATGGATCCGGGCTTCTCGGTCACCACCGTCAGCCTGCTGGACCGCGGCATGGCCTACGCCATCGCGCATATCCGCGGCGGCCAGGAAATGGGCCGCAAGTGGTACGAGGACGGCAAGCTGCTGCACAAGAAGAACACCTTCACCGACTTCATCGACGTCACCGATTTCCTGGTCAAGGAAGGCTATGCCGCACCCGACCGCGTGGCCGCGCACGGCGGCAGCGCCGGCGGCCTGCTCATGGGCGCGATCGCCAACATGGCACCGGAGAAATACCGGGTGATCCTGTCGCAGGTGCCGTTCGTGGACGTGGTCACCACCATGCTGGACCCCACCATCCCGCTGACCACCAACGAATACGACGAGTGGGGCAATCCCGAGCAGAAGGCGTTCTACGACTACATCGTCACCTAC
>JANJSW010000268.1 GCA_024711415.1 Thermomonas sp.
TGGCGTAATCGGCGAACAGATCTTCGCCGGCCGTCGGCAGCGGCAGTGCCACCTGGCCCTCGCGCGGCTGCGTCGCCGCGCCCAGCAAGGGGCGCTGCTCCTCCACGCCGGCCACCTCCCAGCGCGCACGATGGCGATGACCGGCCAACCCGCGCAGCGCGCCGGCGTCGGCCAGCGCTTCGCGGGCACGGCTGTCCAGCCTGGCGCGCTCGGCCAGATCGGCGACGTCGGCAAAGGCCTGAGTCGCCCTCGCCCGCTCGACCCACCGCGCACTGTCCTCGTTGAAGCCTTTCACCATGCACAGCCCCATCCGCAATGCGAACGCCCCATGCCGGCCGGCCTCCAGGCTGCACGCCCAGCCGCTGTAGCGCACGTCGACCGGGCGCACTTCCACCCCGTGCCGGCGCGCATCCTGCAGCAGCTGGTCGGGGCTGTAGAACCCCATCGGCTGGCTGTTGAGCAGGGCGCAGGTGAAAGCCGCGGGATGGTGGCATTTGAGCCAACTGCTGGCATAGGTGAGCAGAGCGAAGCTGGCCGCGTGCGACTCCGGGAAGCCGTAGCTGCCGAAGCCCTTGATCTGCTCGAAGATGCGCGCCGCGAATCCGGCGCTGTAGCCGCGCGCCAGCATGCCGGCGGTCAGCTTGTCCCGATGGTGTTCCAGCCCGCCGTGGCGCTTCCATGCCGCCATCGAACGACGCAGGTCGTCGGCCTCGCCGGGCGTATAGCCGGCGGCGACGATGGCCAGCTCCATCACCTGCTCCTGGAACAGCGGCACGCCCAGCGTGCGCTCGAACACCCTCTCCAGTTCCTTCGAGGGATAGCGCACCGGCTCCTCGCCGGTACGCCGGCGCAGGTAGGGATGCACCATGTCGCCCTGGATGGGCCCCGGGCGCACGATCGCCACCTCGATCACCAGATCGTAGAAGGTGCGCGGCTGCAGCCGCGGCAACATCGCCATCTGCGCGCGCGATTCGATCTGGAACACGCCGATGGTGTCGGCGCGGCAGATCATGTCGTAGGTGGCAGGATCTTCCGCCGGGATCGTCGCCAGCGTCAGGTCGCGCCCGTGGTGGGCACGCAGCAGGTCGAGGCAACGCCGCAGCGCGGTGAGCATGCCCAGCGCGAGGATGTCGACCTTGAGCAACCCGACGGCATCCAGGTCGTCCTTGTCCCACTGCACCACGGTGCGCCCGTCCATCGCCGCGTTCTCCACCGGCACCAGCGTGGACAGCGGCTGCTCGGAGATCACGAACCCGCCCGGATGCTGCGACAGGTGGCGCGGAAACCCCACCAGTTCCCCGGCCAGCACCAGCACCCGCCGCAACAGCGGGCTGTCGGGGTCGAAGCCTTTTTCGCGCAGGCGCTCGGGCGGCGGCAACGCATCGCTCCAGCGCCCGACGCAGCCGGCCAGCGTGTCGACCTGGTCCGGTGGCAACCCCAGCGCCTTGGCCACGTCGCGGATCGCACCGGCGCCGTGGTAGCTGCTGGCTACCGCGGTGAGCGCGGCGCGGTCGCGGCCGTAGCGCTGGAAGATGTACTGGATGACCTCCTCGCGCCGCTCGTGCTCGAAATCGACGTCGATATCCGGCGGCTCGTCGCGCTCCTTCGAGACGAAACGCTCGAACAGCATGCCGATCCGGTCGGGATCGATCTCGGTGATACCCAGCGCGTAGCAGACCACCGAGTTCGCTGCCGAGCCGCGGCCCTGGCAGAGGATGCCGAGGCTGCGGGCGTTGCGCACGATGTCGTGCACGGTCAGGAAGTAACCCTCGTAGCGCAGCTCGGCGATCAGGCCCAGTTCCTTGTCGGCCAGTGCGCGCGCCTTGCGCGGAACCGCCTGCGGCCAGCGCCAGCGCAGGCCCTGTTCGGTCAACGCACGCAACCAGCTGGCGGGCGTCTGCCCGGCCGGTACCAGCTCCTGCGGATACTGGTATCGCAGTTCGCCCAGATCGAAGCGGCAGCGTCGGGCGATGCACGCGGACTCCGCGAGCAGTTCCGGCGGGTACAGCCCGGCCAGTGCGTGCAGCGGACGCAGATGGCGCTCGCCGTTCGGAAACAGCCGCAGGCCGGCTTCCGCCACCGTGGTGCGATGGCGGATCGCGGTCATCACGTCCTGCAGGGCGCGGCGGCCGCGCGCGTGCATGTGCACGTCGCCGGCGGCGACCAGCGGCAGGCCCAGCGTCCTGCCGAGCACCTGCAGGGCCGCGAGTTTCTCCGCATCGCGCTGGCCGCGGTGCAGTTCCACCGCGATCCACAGCCGCGCCGGGAACATCCCCCGCAACCAGTGCCCGTCCCGGCAGTCGGTCGGATCATCCGGAATCCACAGTGCGGAAAGTCCGTCCAGCGGCTCGGAAAAGTCCTCGCGCAGCAGTCGGTATTCGCCCTTCGGCGCGCGTCGGCGGGCGGTGGTGACCAGCCGGCACAGCGCCTGGTAGCCGGCGAGGTTCTCGACCAGCAGCACCAGTTTCGGGCCACCCTCGATCCGCATCTCGCTGCCGACGATCAGCGGCAACCCGACCGACTTGGCCGCCTGCCAGGCGCGCACGATGCCGGCCAGCGTGCATTCGTCGGTGATCGCCAAGGCCGTGTAGCCGTGCTGCTTGGCGCGCTCGAACAGCTCGCGCACGCTGGACGCGCCGCGCTGGAACGAGAAGTTCGACAGGCAGTGCAGCTCGGCATAGGGCATCCCCGTGGGACTCATGCGAACCAGCCGTGCAGCCAGTAGTCGCCGTCGTCGCCCACCGGCCGGTACACCCAGGCGCGCTGGCCGGTGGCCAGCCGGGCGATGGCGTAATCGCGGCGGATGTCGCCGTTCCACCAGCCGGACTCGATGCGTTCGGGGCCCGTCAGCAGGCGCGGCGTCGGGCCGCGCAGCGGGATGGGTCTGGCCAGCAGCCAGCCCGGGCGCTGTGGCGGCAGTGCCTGCGCGGCAAGCCGGGCCTCGCCGTGACGGGAGGGAGGCGCCGCGACCTCGCGCCACGCCGCCTCCGGGCGATGGTCGTCATGGGCGGACAGTCCGTGCACGGCCGTTTCCCCCAGCCGTGCACGCAGGCGCTCGCGCAGCTGCTCCCACGATGTCGCCTGCTGCGGGCGCGCATCGAACAGCTCGCGGTGCGCCGGCATGAACGGCGGCAACTCCTCCGCCACCAGCGCCAGCGCGCGCACCGGCGCGGCCACCTGCGCCTGCTCCAGCCGGCCACGCGCCAGCTCGAACAGCAGCGCGGCATCGCGTTCCGGCGCAAGCAGCCCGACCGCCACCACGGTCGCCGCGCGTCCCTCGTGTTCCAGTTGCAGGGTGAACCGCTGCACGCCGCCATCGCGGCCGGCCAGGAACGCGGCAAGGTCCGCGGTCAGCCGCTTCAGCGGGAACAGCAGCGCCTGCGAGGATTCGACTTCGTAGCCCAGTTCGATCCGCATGGCGAACCGGTCCGGCGGGCGATACCAGCCCAACGCCAGTTCGCGCTCGCCCAGCAACGCATCCAGGTGCCGCAGGGCATCGGCCGGGAAGCGCCGCGCCAGCCCGGCGCGTGGCAGGACCATGACCTGCCGCAGCGTGCGCAGGCCCATGCGCTGGAAGGCGGTGGCGACCTCGGGCGCGAAACCGGCGCGCTGCACCGGCAGTTGCCCGAGGGCATGGCGCATCGGCTCGATGCCGGCCACCGCCAGCCCGTCGTGGACATTGGCCAGCGCCCGCGCCGCCGCCGGGTTCGGCGCGGCGACGATGCGGTGGCGGAAGCCCAGCTGCGCCAGTTCTTCCCGCAGCCGGGCCTCGAAACGCGGCCAGGGCCCGAACAGGCCCAGGCTGCCTTCGATCTCGACGATCAACGCATGGCCGTATTGGGCGCTCACCTGCGAACTGAAGCGGTAGGCCCAAGCGGCGAGGAAGCGGTGCCAGCGGGCCTCCTCGTGCGGGTCGTGTTCGATGATGGCGAAGCTGCCGGCGAGCGCCTGCGCCGCGGCCAGGCCCATGCCCCGGCGCAGGCCGAGCGCACGTGCGCCCGGATTGACCGCATGCAGCACGCGCCGCTGCGGCGCCCCCGCGACCAGCGCCAGCGGCGCATCGGGGTCGGCGCAGCGCCGCAGCACGCCGTCCAGCGCGAGCTGCGGCAGCAGGATGCAGACCCAGCGCATGGCCTAGCCTGCAAGCGGGAGCGGCCGTGGCGGTGCCAGCCCGCCGCGACACTTGAGCACGCGCAGCTGCGCCGGGCGCGCGTCGATGGCGATGCGCAGCGCCGCCGGCGAGGGATTGCGCGCGGCGGTGAGCGGCCGGGTCGCGAATGCCAGCGTGCGCCCTGATTCGGCGGCCACCTGCAGCCGCCGCAGCGCGCGGTCGTCGGCGGCCAGCGGCCAGCACAGCACCGCGCCGCAGCTGCCCGAACGCAGGCACTGTTCGGCCGCCCACAGGGCATCGCGGGGCGACCCGGCCGCGACCACCTGCAGCTGGCGCAATTCGATTCCCGCTGCCTGCCAGGCCGGCGCGAACGGGATGTAGGGCGGCGCCACCAGCACGATGCGTTCGCCGGCCTGCGACAGCCGCGCCAGCGCCGGCCACAGCAATTGCAGCTCACCCACCCCGTCCACCGGGATCAGCAGCTCGCTCAGCGCCGCCTCCGGCCAACCACCGGTGGGCAGCGCCGCGTCCAGCGCGGCATGCCCGGTGGGCTGTGCGCTCGGCGGCAACGGCGCCGGCTGTCCCTTCCAGACGCGCCGCTGGTGCAGCAGCGCATCGATCGCAACCACCGCGCCCATGTCATCCCCGCCGGACCAGGCCGCAGAACACACCTTCGACCGCGAAGTCCTGCCCCGGCTGGACTTCGATCGGCGCATAGGCCGGATTGCGCGGCAGCAGGCGCAGCGTGCCCGTGGCGCGCGCCAGTCGCTTGATGGTCAGCTCGCCGTCCAGCCGCGCCACCACCACCTGCCCGTCGCGGGCCTCCGGGGTGCGCTTCACCCCGACCAGGTCGCCATCGAGGATGCCGTCTTCGATCATCGAATCGCCCTGCACCCGCAGCAGGTAGTCCGGCGTGGCCGAAAACAGCCGCGTATCCAGGGTCAGGGTATCGGCCAGCCCGGCATCGGCACCGATCGGCACGCCCGCCGCCACCCGGCCCAGCACCGGCACCCGCAGGAGGTCGGCGCGCGCCCGCATCCCGGCCGGGCGGATGCCGCGCGCCTGCCCGGGAGTGACTTCCACCAGCCCGGCTTCGGCCAGCGCCAGCACGTGCTTGCGCGCGGACGCACGGGTCGCCAGCCCGCAGGCGGCGGCGATCTCGGCCAGGGTCGGCGGCTGGCCGTAGCCGGCCACGCGGTCACGGATGAAGCCGAGGACGGCTGCGCGGCGGAGAGGAATGCTGGCCATAGGATACATTTGTATCCCAAACTCCGGCATTGCGCCAGCCTGCCGCGGCCGGTCCGTGGACAACGAAAACCCGCCAGCGGCGGGTTCCGGTAATGCCTGCCCTGCCGCGCTACTCCAGGCCGCGCCGGCGTGCCAGCTGATCGCGGTCGAGCTGCATCAGATAGCGGAACAGCTTGCGCTGCGCCGCCGGGGTCAGGCCGACGAACTCGCAGCCGGCCTGGGCCACGTCGTAGCCGATATGGCCGCGCGTCAGCACGTGGCGGATCTGCAGGTTCACTTCCACCTCGCCGATGTCCGGCAGCTCGATCCGGCAGCCCTTCAGTACCTCGCCGGTCTTGAACGCAGCGTCTGCGCGGGTGGCGACGATGGCCAGACCGCCACCGCCGATGTCGCGGATGCTGGCCTGGATTTCGCGGTCGCCGTCGGGCAGGCGCAGGTGGCAGACCAGGGTGCCGCTGGGCGGCTCGCGCCGCATGAACTCGCGCCGCTGCAGGTACAGCATGCGCGCAGGCAGCGACAGCCGCAGCGCCGGCTTGTCCTCGAAACTGTCCAGCCACGCCGGACCGGCGGAAAAACGCAGCGCGGCGCGGTCGATGCTGCCCTCGATGCGCAGCAGGTGCGCGCCCATCCAGGCATCCAGCAGCTTGCGATTGGACGGCACGTCGATCCACAGCGAGGCATCGTCCACCCGCAGCAGCATGGTCGCCATGCTGTCGTCACTACCTTCCGCGCGCACGGTCAGCGCGCAGCGTTCGCCCGCCAGCCTCTGCAGGTGGTGGCGGATCTCGCCGGCATCATGGACGTAGAACTTGTCGTAATAGCCGTCCAGGTCGGCCGCGTCCAGCTCGGAAGGGGGCGGAACTTCGCTCATCCAGCAAGCTTAACGGCTGGCAGGTGCCGATGCTTGATGGCGATGCTCACTCGGCGTCGGCCACGTCACCCTCGCGCACCCCGACATTGGTGGGCGCAGCTTCGTAGATGTCCCGGTCCAGCAGCCCGGTTTCCCGCGCCACCAGCACCGGCACCAGCATCTGCCCGGTCACGTTGGTCATGGTGCGCATCATGTCCAGCACGCGGTCGATGGCGTACAGGTAGCCGATGGTTTCCAGCGGCAGCCCGGCCGCGCTCAGCACCACCGTGGCCATGATCACCGCGGTGCCGGGCACGCCGGCGGTGCCGAAGCTGCCCAGCACCGAGGCCAGCGCGATGATCAGGTACTGCGACAGCGACAGCTCGATGCCGGCGTACTGCGAAATGAACACCGCCGCCAGCGCCGGGTAGATCGCGCCGCAGCCGTCCATCTTGATGGTCGCGCCCAGCGGCACCGCGAACGAAGCGTAGTCCTTGTTGACGCCCAGGTTGTGGGTGGCGCTACGCAGCGACACCGGCAATGCGGCGAAGCTGCTCGAGGCCACGAACGCCACCTGCATGCCGGGCGCGGCGCCGCGGAAGAACTTCAGCGGGTTCAGCCCGTGCGCCAACAGCAAGCCGCTGTACACCACCACGATATGGAAGGCGCAGGCCGCGTACAGGGCGAACACGAAGTTGAGCAGCGGGCGCAGCTGCTCGAAACCGTAACCGCCCACCAGCGCGGCGATCAGACCGAAGGTGCCGAACGGGGTGAACTCCAGCACGTAGCGGGTCACCTGGATCATCACGTCGCTGGCTTCGCCCACCAGCTTGCGCACGCCGGCCACCTTCTCGCCCAGCTTGACCATCGCAAAGCCGACCAGGCCGGCGAAGAAGATCACCTGCAGCACGGTGCCGCTGCGCGGGACCAGCACCTTGGTGCCATCGGCCAGCTTGGCGGTGGCGGCCCCGCCCAGCGCCTGGAACGGGTTGGCCGGCACCAGGTTGAGCAGCATGTCCAGCGCGCCCGGCACGTCCTTGGGTTTGTAGTCGGAGGCGATCTGCAGCACGCCGACGCCACTGCCGGGCTGGATGATCCAGCCGAACAGCAGGCCCACGCCCACCGCCAGCACCGCGGTGATGGCGAACCAGGCGAAGGTGCGGCCGGCCAGCGCGGCGATCGACTTCTGCCCGCTCAGCGACGCCACCGCGTTGATCACCGCGAAGAACACCAGCGGCACCGCGATCATCATGATCAGGGTGACGTAGAGGTCGCCGATCGGCCCGAACCAGGTTTCCGCATCCTTGCCGAAGGCCCAGCCGGCCAGCGCACCGAACACGAAACCCAGCACCACGCGCTTCCAGAACTTGATGCGGAACCACCAGTCGAACATGCGCGTAACCCCGGGAAAGACCGTCGAACAATACCGGAGCGCCGTCGCGGCGTCAGCGCCATCCGCGCAACACTGCGGACATGGTGACCATTCATAATGTGCGCATGAAGAAACTGCATCTGCGCCTGCTGCCGCTTGCCTGCGGCCTGACCCTCGCCGCCTGCGCCAGCACCCCGCCGGCTCCGCCCTCCTTGCCGCCCCAGGCCGCCAGCGTGGCGGTGTCCGTGCCACCGGTACGCCACCCCGACGGCGAGACCCCGCAATGGTGGTACCGCGACGGCGCCGCCCAGGCGGGCGAACGCGGCGCCCTGGCCGGGCGCGCGAAGAACGTGATCGTTTTCGTCGGCGACGGCATGAGCCTGACCACGGTGGCCGCTGCGCGCATCCTGGAGGGACAGCGCAATGGCGGCAGCGGTGAGGAGAACCGGCTCGCCTGGGAGGTATTCCCCGCCACCGCGCTGGCCAAGACCTACAACACCGACTCGCAGACGCCCGATTCCGCGGGCACGATGAGCGCGATCGCCACCGGGGTGAAGACCCGCGCCGGCGTGCTCAGCATCGGCCAGCAGGCCAGGCGCCGCGACTGCGCGGGCGCGCTGGCGGCGCCGATGCTGACGCTGTGGGAGCTGGCCTCCAGCGCCGGTATGGCCACAGGCGTGGTCACCACCACCCGCGTCACCCACGCGACCCCGGGCGCGACCTTCACCCATTCCGCCGACCGCAACTGGGAAAACGACACCGACCTGCCCGAGGAGGCCAAGCGCGCCGGCTGCACCGACATCGCCCGCCAGCTGGTGGAAACGCCGTTCGCGCATGGCTTCGACGTGCTGATGGGCGGCGGCCGCAAGAACTTCATGCCGGCCTCGCAGCGCGACCCGGAATACGACGACAAGGTCGGCGAACGCCTCGACGGGCGCGACCTGGTCGGCGAGTGGCAGCAGCGCCATGCCGGCGGCGTCTATGTCTGGAACAAGCGCCAACTCGATGCCGCGCCCCTCGGCCGGCCGCTGCTGGCCCTGTTCGAACCCGACCACATGCAGTTCGAGCATGACCGCCCGCGGGACGGCGCAGGCGAGCCCTCGCTGGCCGAGATGACCCGCGCGGCGATCGCCCGGCTGTCGCGGGCGCCCGAAGGCTACGTGCTGCTGGTGGAAGGCGGCCGCATCGATCACGCCCACCACTACGGCAACGCCTACCGCGCGCTCACCGATACCGTGGCCCTGAGCGATGCCGTGCGTGCCGCCAGCGAAGCGACCGATCCCGCCGACACCCTGATCCTGGTGACCGCCGACCATTCGCACACCCTGAACTTCGCCGGCTATCCGCAGCGCGGCAATCCGATCCTCGACAAGGTCCGCGGCAGCAGCGGCGAAGAGGACGGCGGCGGCCTGGTCAACGACGGCACCGGCCTGCCCTACACCACCCTCAGCTACGCCAACGGCCCCGGCTATACCGGCGCCAGCGGCTCGCAGCCGGCCGGGCCGAAGCGTTTCCCGCACTTCGGCAGGGAATACCAGCCCGCCGACGGTCGCCCCGACCTGACCCACGTGGACACCGCGCATCCCGACTACCTGCAGGAAGCGCTGGTGCCGCTGTCCAACGAAAGCCACGGCGGCGACGACGTGGGGGTGTGGGCGCGCGGTCCCGGCAGCGTCGCGGTGCGCGGCTCGCTGGAACAGAACGCGCTTCACCACATCCTCGTGCAGGCCACCCCGCGCCTGCGCGCGGCGCTGTGCGCGAAGCAGCTGTGCGACGGCAACGGCGTGCCGGTGGAACTGCCGCGGATCGAAACCTTCCGCCAGCCGCCGCCGGCCCGGCCCTGACCGGGATCCGGCTTCGCGGCGCAGCGACAGCGCTCGCGAAGCCGGAGTGCGACTCAGAACGGCTTGGCCAGCACCAGCCAGACGATCGCCACCAGCGCCGGCAGCGGCAGCTCGTTGAACCAGCGCAGCGCCCTGCCCGACGGCAGCGGCCGGCCGCGCTCGAC
>JANJSW010000286.1 GCA_024711415.1 Thermomonas sp.
GTTCGAACTCGGCCGCTGACTTCCTCCCGCCGCGCCTGCCACGACGCCCGCCCCGCGCGGGCGTCGTCATGTCCGCCGCCAGCTGAACGCATGGCAACGGCTGCGCCGCATCCCGTTGCCGATTGCGGAAGCGGCGGCGCAGCGTACAGACGTGCGCCGGCCGGGCCGCAACCCCATCCACCCCGCCCGCCCGTTGCATGACTCGTGGTTCCCGCTTCCTCACCGGAAAGGAGATTGGCCATGATTCACGCATCCGCTTCCGTCGCAACCTCTTCGCATGCCTCCCGGCTGCAGCCGGACCCGGCGCGCATCCTCACCCTGAGCGGCACCATCGCGCTCAACCTGCTGGTGTTCGGCCTGCTGCTGGTGCCGATCTCGCTGCCGCCGCCGGCCGTGCTGGCGCCGACCAAGCCGAACATGGCGATCCGCGACATCGTCAAGCCGCCGGAGCCGGTGGTGGTGGACATCGTGCCGATCCAGCCACCGCGTCCGGCCACGCCCGCGCCCACGCTTGAGCGCCTGCGCGTGGCACCACCCACCCGCGATGCGGGCGCCACCGCCGTGATCAGCGATACCGGCAGCGAGCCGGTCACGGATGCCATCGCCGACAGCGGCGATATCGCACCGCCCGGTGGCGACATCGGCCCCGCCCGCGGCCCGGCGCCGATGCAGCTGGCCTACCGCAATGCCCCCGCGCCAACGTATCCGCGCATCGCGCTGCAGCGGCAGTGGAGCGGCATCGTGCTGCTGCGGGTGCTGGTGGATGTGGACGGCCGTCCGCTGGAGGTGGGCATCGCCCGCAGCAGCGGCCACCGCGAACTGGACGAAGCCGCGCGCCAGCAGGTGCTCAGGCGCTGGAGCTTCCAGCCGGCCAGCCGCGACGGCGCGCCGGTGCAGGCGCTCGGGCTGGTGCCGGTGGAGTTCAGCCTGCGCCGCTGACGGTTCGCGACGATGGCGGAAACACCCTAGGATGACCCGGCGTCATGCCATCAACACCCGCACCATCCATGCAGGAGGGAACATGTTCGACGGAATCCTCGGTTACATCTTCGGCGGCCTGGTGATCGGCCTGCTGGCCCGGATGATCAAGCCCGGCGCCGACGCGATGGGCTGGATCATGACCATCGCGCTCGGCATCGCCGGCGCGTTCGCCGGCGGCTGGGCGGCAGGCAACTTTGGCCTCGGCCGGGCCATGACCTGGGTGGTCGCCATCGGCGCGGCGATCCTGCTGCTCTTCCTGTTCGAGGCCGCGCGCAAGAAGAAGGCCTGACCTGACCTGCTGCGCGCACCGGAACGCCTCGCCCGTGCGGGGCGTTCCTGTTCCGGATGCGCCGCATGCCGCGCGCCCCTGCCCACGCTGCGCCCCGCTGCCGCCATATGCGGCCGATGCATATGTGCATGGCCCGCGATCCTTTCCGCCGCGATTGCATGGCCTCTAGCCTGCCGTGACGTTCCTTGTCCCGGTCCCGCCATGTCGCAAGCCGCCGCTCCATTGCCTTCGCCGCTGACCGGCGATCAGGGCGCGCTGCTGTCCCGGTTTGCCGAAGGCGCCGACGGCAGCGCCCTGCTGTGGGCCTCCGGCTATCTGGCCGGGCTGGCCAGCGCGCTCACCCCCACCGCGCTGGCCGCCGCCACCGCGCCGGCGGTTGCGGCGCAGCCGGCAACCATCCTCTACGGCAGCCAGACCGGCAACGCCCGCCGCGCCGCCGAAGCGCTGCACGCGCAGCTGCAGGACGCCGGCCTGCCGGCGCGGCTGCTGCGCGCCGATGCCTACCCGTTGCGCGAGCTGGGCAACGAAACGCTGCTGTACCTGGTCATCAGCACCCAGGGCGAAGGCGACCCGCCGGACGATGCCATCGGTTTCGCCGAATTCCTGCACGGCAAGCGCGCGCCCAGGCTGCCGCAGCTGAAGTACGCGGTGCTGGGACTGGGCGACTCGTCCTATGCCGACTTCTGCGGCATCGCCCGCAAGCTGGATGCGCGGCTGGCCGAACTCGGCGCCGCCCGCGTGCAGGCGCTGGGCGAGGCCGACCTCGACATTGACAGCGTTGCCGCGCCCTGGCGCGAAGCCGCGCTGGGCCACGCCCGCGAACTGCTCAAGCCGGCGCCGACCGCGCATCTGGCCACGGTCACCCCGCTGCGCCCGCATGCCGCGCCGGCATGGTCGCAGGACCGTCCCTTCCCCGCCGAGCTGCTGGCCAACCAGCCGCTGAGCGGGCGCGAGTACAAGGGCACCGGCTTCCGTCGCTACGCCGCGCCGGACAAGGACGTGCGCCATCTCGAACTGTCGCTGGAAGGCAGCGGCCTGAGCTACGAACCCGGCGATGCGCTGGGCATCCGCCACCGCAATGCCGATGCGTTGGTTGCGGCGATATTGGATGCGACCCGGCTCGACGGCGATACGGTCGTCGAACACGACGGCGAGGCGCTGCCGCTGTCGCGCTGGCTGGCCGAACGGCGCGAGCTGACCCGGCTGGCCAGGCCCGTGCTTGCCGCGCTGGCCGAACGCGCGAACGCGCGGGAGTTGGCGCAGCTGCTCGAACCCGGCGACAGCGCGCTGGCCGCATTGCTGGGCGACCACCAGCTGATCGACGCGCTGCGCCGCTGGCCGGCCGACTGGGACGCCGCGGCGCTGGTCGCCGCGCTGCGCCCGCAGGTGCGCCGGCTGTATTCGATCGCCTCCAGCCGCAAGCGCGTCGGCGACGAGGCCCACCTCACCCTCGACGTGCTGCGCTACCACGCGCACGGGCATGACCACTTCGGCGCCGCCAGCGGCTTCCTCGCGGCGCTGGAGGAAGGTGCGCAGCTGCCGGTCCACATCGAGCCGAACGAGCGCTTCCGCGTTCCCCTTGATCCCAGCCGCGACATCATCATGGTCGGCCCCGGCACCGGCGTCGCCCCGTTCCGCGGCTTCGTGCAGGAGCGCGCAGAAACCGGCGCATCGGGCCGCAACTGGCTGTTCTTCGGCGCCCGTCATTTCAACACCGGCTTCCTTTACCAGACCGAATGGCAGGACGCGCTGCAGAAGGGCGAGCTGCATCGTCTCGACCTTGCGTTCTCCCGCGACCAGGCCGACCGCATCCATGTCCAGCAACGCCTGCGCGAGCAGGGCCGCGATGTCTTCGACTGGCTGCAAAACGGCGCCAACCTGTATGTCTGCGGCGCCATCGACATGGGCAAGGACGTGCATGCCGCACTGCTGGAGATCGTGTCCGCGCACAACGGCGGCGATGCCGATGCCGCCGCCGATTACCTCGTCGGCCTGCAACGCGAAGGCCGTTACGCCCGCGACGTGTACTGAGCAGAAGGCCACCCCATGAGCCACCCTTCCGTCGAAAAGATCAAGCTGGAAAGTCGCCGCCTGCGCGGCACGCTGGCCGAAGGCCTGCTGGATGCCAGCACCGGTTCGCTGTCGTTCGAGGACCAGCGCACCATCAAGTTCCACGGCAGCTACCAGCAGGACGATCGTGACCTGCGCGACGAGCGCCGCCGGCAGAAGCTCGAACCCGCGCACCAGTTCATGGTCCGCATCCGCGCGCCGGGCGGCGTGTTCACCCCAGCGCAGTGGCTGGGAATGGATGCCATCGCCACGACCTACGCGAACCACTCGCTGCGGGTGACCACCCGGCAGACCTTCCAGATCCACGGCGTGGTCAAGCGCGACCTGAAACAGACGATGCAGGCGATCAACGCCGCCACCCTCGACACCATTTCCGCCTGCGGCGACGTCAACCGCAACGTGCTGGGCGCCAGCAACCCGCAGCGCTCACGGCTGCACGCACAGGTGCACGACTGGGCGCAGCGGCTGTCCGCGCACTTCAAGCCGGCCACCCGCGCGTACTACGAAGTGTGGCTGGACGAGGAGAAGGTGGCGGAAAGCGGCGTCGAACACGAGCCGCTGTATGGCGACGCCTACCTGCCGCGCAAGTTCAAGATCGCGATTGCCGTCCCACCGGACAACGACGTGGACGTGTTTGCCAACGACCTGGCGCTGATTGCGATCGTCGATGAAGCGGGAAATCTTGCCGGGTTCAACGTCGGCATCGGCGGCAGCATGGGCGCCAGCCATGGCATCGCCGCGCACTACCCGCGGGTGGCCAACGTAATCGGCTTCGTCACGCCGGCGCAGGTGTTCGCGATTGCCGAAGCCGCGATCAGCGTGCAGCGCGACCTGGGCGATCGCGAAGACCGCAAGCACGCGCGGTTCAAGTACACCATCGACGACCACGGCGTGGAAAAAATCGTGGCGCTGATGCAGGAGCTCACCGGCTTCACGCTGCAGCCCGCGCGCCCCTACCGCTTCGAACACAAC
>JANJSW010000287.1 GCA_024711415.1 Thermomonas sp.
CCGGTGACGGTGATGGCGTCGAGTGTCTTGGCTTCCTGCGGCTGCGATGCGGCCTGCGGATCGGCTTGAGGTTCGGACTGCGCGAAAGCGGCACCGGTACCGGCAAGGGTAACGGCACCCACTGCGAGCGAAAATACGATCGCGTTGCGCAACTTGGCTCTTCTCAAATTCATGTTTTCCCCCAAAAGAAAGTCGGAATAATTCCGTTGACTCCCCTCGGACGCGCGATCAAATTTGTCTATCGCGAGAGCGAGGGTGAACGGATGCTAACCCAGCGGCGGGGGGAATTAAAGGATCGTTAAGCTTTCGGGTGCTAACCCGAGGGTTCAGCCAGCCGACCATGGCTGGCCATGGGTAACTATGAGCGTGGCCAACTGGTGCTGAGCCTGATTCGGGTGTGCGCCGGATCCAGTATGGACAGACGTCATCCCAGATAGCTTCGGTTTGGGCTGTCGCCCAAGAGAACTTTGCCGTCGTCATCGTTCCAGGACGCTGACGACGGTTTACAGATCCTGCTGGTAGCGCACGTAGGGCACCGTGCCTTCGTCGCTCGGATCGCCCTTGATCGGGAACGGGTTCTTGCCGCGGGTGACGACGTTGTCAGCGCCGACGCTGAGCTGGCCGTTCCACGGCGTGCGCCAGGTCAGGCCCAGGCCCAGTCCTTTCCAGACTTCGCTTTCGCCCGGCACGTTGACCACCCGGCCGACGATGTTGGCGCCGAACGCACCATATCCACCGCCCACGCTCAGGCTGCGGGTATTCCATTGATCCGCCAGCTGCGGCACGTCGGCCGCCGGCACCAGCCGTGCGCGGGCGACGGTGCCGCCGACGCTGACGAAGCCTTCGCGGCTGATCGATTTTTCCGCGAACAGCGAGAAGTCGTTCTGGTTGTAGCGTGCGGGACCGGCCTGGCCGGGGGCCAGCCATGCGGGCAGGGTGTCGCGCCCGGTGCCGAAGCTCAGCCCCAGTTTGCCGCCATTGCGGGCCAGGTTGACCCCGGCGCTGGCGTGGCGGCTGCCCGAGCCGGGCTTGTCGTCCAGCGAGGCCAGCACGCAGTTGCTTGCCAGCTGGCCGATGGCGGGCGCAAGGCCGCTGCGGCGATCGCACAGCAGTGCCAGCGAATCGCCGGACTGCAGGCCGTAGGTTGCTTCCAGCGTGGTCTTGCCGAAGCGCCAGCGTGCGCCGGCGCCGGTGCCACCAGTGGCGGGCTCCAGCAGCAGCACCGCTTCCAGCTTGAGGCTGTCGCGGTTGAGCACCGGCACCATCCGCGAATCGCTGCGCTTGGCCTTTTTCGCCTGCGCGTCGACGTTGCCGCTGGCAAACACCAGGGCAAGCGCGGCGGCGGCAAGTGGCAGGTAGCGCAAGGACATGCTGATGTGACCGGCCCGTTAAGCCGAAGTTCCCCGGTGAAAGCTGCAGACTGCCCGAAAAGCCTAGCCTGTTTATGATTATTTAACAATAGCACCCGCGTACCGGGTGGCCCGGCGCGGCAGCCGCTGTCAGCGCGCCGATGGCGTCCGGGCTGCCCCCACGGATGCCGTCCGGAACCGGGGGAGGCTGGAAGCCTGCCCGACCGGATTATTGCAACCCGGGCGCTGCCGGCTGGGCGCTGGCCTCGCGGCTGAACAGGGCCGCGATCTGGCCGGCGTCGAAGCCGTAGCCCTGGCCGCAGAACTCGCACAGGATCGAGGCGGTGCCGTCGCCGGCGTCCACCGCGGCATCGGCTTCCTCGCGCCCCAGTGACACCAGCATGCCCTCCACCCGCTCGCGCGAACACGAGCAAGCGAAGCGCAGCGGCTTCTCGCCGACCAGCTGCGGAGCCTCCTCGTGGAACAGGCGGTGGACTACCTCGGCCGGCGGCAGCGCCAGCAGCTCATCGCCGCCGAGGGTGTCGAACAGCGCGCTGGCGCGGCGGAAGCCGTCCTCGTCGCCTTCTTCGCCGGGCAACTTCTGCAGCAGCAGGCCGGCGGCGCGCTGGCCGTTGCAGGCCAGCAGCAGGCGGGTGGGCAGCTGTTCGGACTGGTGGAAGTAATCCTCGAACGCCGCATCCAGCCGCTCCGCCTGCAGCGCGACCAGGCCCTGGTAGCGCATCGGCTCGCCGTTGCCCAGCGGCGGATTCTCGATGGTGATGGCCAGCAGCGCGTCGGCCCCGAGCGCACGCAGGTCGCGCGAAGGCGCGCCGGCGGACTCGTTCAGGCGGACGATGCCGCGCAGGGTGCCGGCGGCGGTGCATTCGGCGAATAGGGTGCCGATGGCACCGGCGCTGCGCAGCTGGACCGACAGCCGGCCGTCGACCTTGGCATGGCCGGTGAACAGGGCGGCAGCGGCCGACGCCTCCCCCAGCAGTTCGGCGGCGGCCTGCGGGTAGTCGGCGCGCGCGGCGATGCTGCGCCAGGTCTCGCCAAGGTGGACGGCGACGCCGCGCACGCCGGCAGCGGGAAGCAGGAAGCGCAGCTGCGCGTCGGGGATCATGTTCATGTGGATACCGTGGAAGAGCCCGGATGCGGATAATGCGCGGGCAGCAGGGGGATGATGATGAATCGAGATGGGGCGCGTGGGCGCCGTTCGCAAGGCGTCTTCGCATGAGCGGTCGAACCCGCAAGCGCCTGCGCGGCTGGTGGTGGAAATTGCCGCTGTTGTTCGTGGCGTTCAGCGTGCTGCAGGTGCTGGCGCTGCGCTTCGTCGATCCGCCGCTGTCGGCGTTCATGGTGGCGCGCTGGCTGGATGCGGCGCTGGCCGGTAACCCCGGTTTCCGCATCGCCCACGATTGGCGCGACCTGCGGGCGATCTCGCCGAACCTTCCGTTGGCACTGGTGGCGGCCGAGGACCAGAACTTCGCCCGCCACCACGGTTTCGACTTCGCCGCCATCGAAAAAGCACAGGCGCACAACGAGAAGATGCGCGCGCGCGCGGAGAAGCGCGGCACGCCGGTCAAGCGCATCCGCGGCGCCAGCACCATCAGCCAGCAGACCGCCAAGAACCTGTTCCTCTGGCAGGGCGTCGGGCCCACCCGCTGGCTGCGCAAGGGACTGGAAGTCTGGTACACGGCGCTGATCGAGGCGCTGTGGCCGAAGCGCCGGATCCTCGAGGTGTACGCCAACATCGCCGAGTTCGGCGATGGCGTGTACGGCGCGCAGGCGGCATCGCGCAGTTTCTTCGGCAAGGACGCATCGCGGCTCGGCCGGTCGGAGGCGGCGCGGCTGGCGGCGGTGCTGCCCAGCCCGAAGCGCTACAGCGCGGCCAGACCGGGGCCGTACGTGCAGCGCCGCGCGGCCGCGATCCAGCGGCAGATGGCGGCAATGGGCGGTACCGGCTATCTGCGCACGCTGGATTAGCAGGTCTTGCCATGCAGCGCGGCAGAGCGCGGCTGGCATACTTCGCGGATGGATGGGATCGCGCCGGAACACCGCTGCCTGACGCTCGTCGTTGCCGCCTTCAACGAGGAGGACGCGCTGCCGCGCCTGCAGCCGCGCATCCGCGTGGCGCTGGACATGGCCGAGTCGGAAGGTCTGGAGGCGCGCGTGCTGTTTGTCGATGACGGCAGCCGCGACGGCACCTGGCCGCTGCTGCAGCAGTTCGCGCGCGAGGACGCGCGGGTGGCGCTGCTGCGGTTGTCGCGCAATTTCGGCAAGGAGGCGGCGCTGACCGCCGGGCTCGACCGCATCGAGCGCGGCGCGGCGCTGATCCTGGATGCGGATGGACAGGATCCGCCGGAATTGCTGCCGCAGTTCGTGGCCAAATGGCGCGAAGGCTATGACGACGTGCACGGCACCCGCGTCGCCCGCGACGGCGAGGGCATGTTCAAGCGCGCCAGCGCGCACGGTTTCTACCGCCTCATCGGCGCGCTGTCGAAGACGCCGGTGCCGCGCGACACCGGCGACTTCCGCCTGCTGTCGCCGCGCGCGCTGGCGGCGCTGCGACAGCTGCGCGAACGGCATCGCTTCATGAAGGGACTGTTCGGCTGGATCGGCTTCAACGCGGTGTCGATTCCCTACCAGCGCGAGGCGCGCGCGGCCGGGCGCAGCAAGTTCAATGCCTGGAGGCTGTGGAATTTCGCGCTGGAGGGCATCACCAGTTTCTCCACCGCGCCGCTGCGGCTGGCGACCTATGCCGGCCTGCTCACCGCGCTGCTTGCGTTCGGCTACGGTGGCTGGGTCATCCTCAAGGCGCTGCTGTGGGGCGACCCGGTTGCGGGCTGGCCGTCGATGATGGCGGTGATCCTGTTCCTGGGCGGCGTCCAGCTGATGGCGCTGGGGATGATCGGCGAATACCTCGGCCGGCTGTACGAGGAATCCAAGCAGCGCCCGCTGTACTTCGTCGATGCCTGGCGGCCCGCGAAGGGAGTATCCTCGGCCGAGCATCCCGATCTTCTTCCCGGAACGAGAGGAGTCCGCCATGCGCACGGTGCGGCAGCTGCTGGAGGCGAAATCGCCTGAGGTCATCGCGATCGGCCCGGAAGCGCCGGTCATCGATGCCATCCGCCTGATGGCCGAGCGCGGCATCGGGGCGTTGCTGGTGATGGACGGCGCGCGCTTGGCCGGGATCCTGTCGGAGCGCGATTACGCGCGCAAGATCGTGCTGCAGGGGCGTTCGTCGCGGGACACGCCGGTGCGCGACATCATGACCGCCGAGGTGGTGACGGTGGCGCCGGGCGACAGCATCGACCACTGCATGCAGCTGGTGACCGACCGCCGGATCCGCCACCTGCCGGTGGTCGACGGCGGCGCGGTGATCGGCGTGCTGTCGATCGGCGACCTGGTCAAG
>JANJSW010000328.1 GCA_024711415.1 Thermomonas sp.
GACTGCGACCTGGTGCAGGGCTATTGGCTGGGCCACCCGATGGGTGGTCAGGAGTTCGTCGCACAGCTGGGCTGAAACCGGCCGGCGCGCGCGCTCCCGCGGCCGCGTGGCTCGTGGCTCAGCCGTCGCCCTCGATGCGTGGCTGCTGGGGTTCGCGCTGCAGCAGCAGCTTGTCGATGCGCGGGCCGTCCAGATCCACCACCTCGACCCGCCACGGGCCGATCCGGAAATGCTCGCCCACGTGCGGGATGCGGCCGAAGCGCGCGATCACCAGGCCGGCGGCGGTGCGGTATTCCAGTTCGTCGGCGTCGGCCAGGCGCTCGCCGGTCAGCTCACGCAGCTCGTCCACATGCAGGCCGCCGTCCACCAGCAGCGAGCCGTCGTCGCGCGTGACCACCAGCGCTTCCTCGTCGTCGTCGCCTTCGGCTGCGGTTTTCAGCCGGCCGATCACCGCGTCGACGATGTCGCTGACCGTCACCATGCCCTGGATATCGCCGTATTCGTCGACCACCAGCGCCAGCGACTGCTGCTCCTCGCGCAGGATTTCCAGCAGCTTCATCGCATGGGTGGACTCGGACACGAACAGCGCCGGTCGCAGGTCGCGGAACAGGTCGGGCTGCGGGCGGCCCAGCTCGTCCAGCAGGGTCTTCACTTCCAGTACCCCGGCCACGTCGCTGTCGTCGCCGCGGTAGACCGGGTAGCGCGAGAACTCGTGTTCCTGCATCGCCGCCAGGTTCTCCGTCAGCGGCGCGGACGCGTCCAGCCAGGCGATGCGGGTGCGCGGGGTCATCAAGCTGTCGGCGGTGCGGTCGCCGAGGCGCATCACCCGGTTGAGCATGTTGCGTTCGTCGAGGTCGAACACGCCCTGCTCGTGGCCCTCGCTCACCAGCAGCTGGATCTCCTCTTCGGTCACCTGCGAGCCATCGCCGCCCCGCACGCGGAACAAGCGCAGCAGCGCGCGCACGGTGGCGCTCAACAGCCATACCACCGGGCTGGCTAGCCGCGACAGCCCGTGCATCGGTACTGCCACCGCCGCCGCCAGGCGCTCCGGTGCCAGCAGTGCCAGCCGCTTCGGCACCAGCTCGCCCAGCACGATGCTGAGATAGGTGATCAGGCCCACCGCCACCACGGTGCCGAGGGGGCTGGCGTATTCGCCGAGCACGGGGGCGTTGCTGGTCAGCCAAGCGCCGATCAGTGCGCCCAGCGCTTCGCCCCCGAGCATGCCGGTGAGGATGGTGATCAGGGTCAGGCCCACCTGCACAGTGGACAGGAACTGTTCCGGGTGTTCGGCCAGCTCCAGCGCTTTTTGTGCGCCCCGGCTGGTGGTGGCCTGCTGCTTCAGCCGCCCCTTGCGCGAGGTGACGACGGCCATCTCCGACAGCGCGAAGAAGCCGTTCAGCAGGATCAGGGCAAGGACGATGAGCAGCAGTTCCAGCACGGGACGTTACCGGGCGAAGGGGCGGAGCAGGGGGGATGCGACTGGGCGCGACGCGACGGCCGCGGCAGCGGGCGCGGCGAGGAGGGGGCGTGGCGGCGGCGTGGGTTGATCGTCCATTGGCTGCGCCGGAGCGCGCGGGCATCATAGCAGGATGCGTCCTGCGGCCCGGGACGGGCTGCCCGCTGTCGCCGCTGGCGCGCGCATTGTCACAAGGGCGTCATAATTGCGCAGTACAGTTGCAACTGTTTGTTCATTTTCCACTGCTACCCACACCCCGGGGCCTCGACACATGTTCTCCCTGCAAACCATTTTTGGCCAAGGCAACCAGTTCTATACTCTCCTTGAAGAGGCGGCTGCCGCGGGGCACGAGAGCGCCAAGGCGCTGCACGCGATGCTCAAGGCGGCCGACCGCGAGCCGGCGCTCAATGCCTTCAAGCTGGCGCGCCTGCGCGAGCGCACCGCGTCGGAAAAGATCAGCCAGGAGCTGGTCAACAGCTTCATCACACCGATCGAACGCGAGGACATCGAGGCGCTGGGCACCGCGCTGTACAAGATCCCCAAGCAGATCGAGAAATTCGCCGACCGCTATTCGCTGGCCACCCAGCACCTGGGCCACATCGATTTCGCGCCGCGCGCGGCGATGCTGGAGCAGGCCTCGGGCGTGGTGGTGGAGATGGTCAAGGCCCTGCGCGGAATGAAGCTGGAGCCGATGAAGGAGCTCAACGACAAGCTCCGCGCGCTCGAGAACGAGGCGGACCGGCTGATGCTGGAGCTGTACCGCGACATCTACTCGGGCAAGCTCGACCACCTGCAGATGTTCCTGCTCAAGGAGTTCTTCGAGATCCTGGAGAAGGCCATCGACCGCTGCCGCGAGGCCGGCGTGGTGGCCTACGAGATCGTGCTGAAGAATTCCTGACGGGAGCGGGACCATGTTGACCCTCGTTCTCGTCGTCGTCGCGACGGCGCTGATCTTCGAGTACATCAACGGTTTCCACGACACCGCGAACTCCATCGCGACGGTCGTGGCGACCAAGGTGCTCTCGCCCATGCAGGCGGTGATGCTGGCCGCCGGCACCAACCTCATCGGCGCGTTGTGGGGCACCGCGGTGGCCAAGACCGTGGCCTCCGGCATCATCGATGCCGGCGTGGTGGACGTTTCCTCGCAGCTGATCCTGTGCGCGCTGATCGGCGCCATCGTCTGGAACCTGATCACCTGGTGGCTGGGGCTGCCCTCGTCGTCCTCGCATGCGCTGATCGGCGGCCTGTGCGGCGCGGCGTTCGCCGCGGCGATGAACAACTTCGACGCCATCGTCTGGTCCGAGCCCAAGGAGCCGATCTGGAAGAGCGCCGGCGTGCTGTGGAAAGTGATCGTGCCGATGTTCTCCTCACCATTGCTGGGCTTCATGGCCGGCTTCGTGGTGATGGGGATACTGTTCGCGATCATCTCCGGCATGGCGTCCAGCGGCGGCCTGCTGGCGCGGCTGGCGCGCCCGCGCTGGGTCAACGGTCTGTTCGGCAAGATGCAGCTGGCCAGTGCGGCCACCATGGGCTTCGCTCACGGCTCCAACGACGCGCAGAAGACCATGGGCATCATCGCGCTGACCCTGGTGGCCGCGCAGTCCGATGGCACGCTCGACAACCTGCCGTCCTGGCTGGCGTTCCTGCACCCGTCGCAGGGCGCGATCGACAACAACGACATCGACACATGGATCAAGATCACCTGTGCCGTGGTGATGGCCGCCGGTACCGCGGCCGGTGGCTGGCGCATCATCAAGACGCTGGGCCACAAGCTGGTGAAGCTGCACCCGATCCATGGCTTCGCCGCCGAGACCAGCGCGGCGTCGGTGATCCTGCTGGCCTCGTCGCTGGGCATCCCGGTCTCGACCACCCACAACATTTCCTCGGCCATCATGGGCGTGGGCGTCGCCAAGCGCTTCAACTCGATCAAGTGGACCGTGGTCGAGAAGATGATCTGGGCGTGGATCCTCACCATCCCGGCCGCGGGCTTCATGGCCTGGCTTTGCTACGAAGTGTTCGTGCTGGCCGGCTGGGTCTGAGCCGGCCGGCGCTGCCGCGGGGGGCGGGGTGTGGAACCGCCCGCGGCGCGGCGCAGGCTAATGGCCGGCGTGCTTAAAGCAGGTCGCCGCCGGCGGAGAGATTGCGCTCCATCTCGTCGCCGGTGCCGCCGATTTCCAGCACCAGGCGATCGATCTCCGCTGCGTTCAGGCTGTCGTAGGGACGGTTCTCGCACAGCTGCAGGTACGGCACGCCATCCAGTTCTCCCACCGCCAGATAGCCGACCCGGCTCTGCCAGTTGAACGCCAGCGCGCGGCGCGCGTCCATGCCGGTGGTCGGCGCGACCGCGGTGCTGACCCGCAGATAGTTGCGGCCATCGTCGTCCTGCAGTTCGGCCAGGAAGATCGCCTGATGGCGCTTGCCCTGCGCCAGCGAAAGTTCCACGCAGGCCACGAACGGGTCCAGCAGGGTCAACCGATAGCCGGAAGAAACCAGGTGGCTGCGGATCTGCTCGAAGTTGTGCATGGCGGGCGACGATCGACGAGGGGTGTCGGGCTATGCTAACCCGGAACATGCAAGCGACGCCGTCCACTCCCGAGCAACGCATCCTGGCCGTGATCCGCGCGGTGCCGCGCGGGCAGGTGGCCAGCTACGGCGCCATAGCGCGGCGCGCCGGCCTGCCGGGACGGGCTAGGCTGGTGGCGCGCATCCTCGGCCGGAACGATGATCCGACGCTGCCTTGGCATCGCATCCTGCGTTCCGATGGGCGCATCGCATTTCCCCAGGAATCGGCGGAGTTCGCCGAACAATGCCGGCGCTTGCGTGCCGATGGGGTTGATCTGCGCAACGGCCGGGTTCGCTTGCCGGCGGATGAAGGGACGCTGGATGCGGCCCTGTGGGGGCCGCGCTGAGCGGCTATGATGCACCGCAATGTAACCGGAATGCCGCACGGATGCCGTTCAATCTTCCCCGCGTCACCAAGGCGCTGCTGATCGCCAACGGCGTCGGCTTCCTGCTGCAGTGGCTGCTCGGCAACCAGCGGCTGGTCGCGCTGATGCTGTGGCCGTGGGGCGATGTCGATTTCGACCCGGCCGGCATGGCGCCCGCGTTCATGCCCTGGCAGCTGCTCAGCTACAGCTTCCTGCACGGCGGCTTCATGCACCTGGCCTTCAACATGCTGGCGCTGGCGATGTTCGGCGCGCCGCTGGAATACACCTGGGGCGAGCGTCGCTTCCTGACCTACTACCTGGTCTGCGTGGCCGGCGCCGGCGTCTGCCAGCTGCTGGTCGGTTCCTATGCGATGGCGCAGGGCGCCGATCCCTATCCCACCATCGGCGCATCCGGCGGCGTGTTCGGGCTGCTGCTGGCCTACGGCATGCTGTTCCCGCACCAGCGGGTGATGCTGCTGTTCCCGCCGATCCCGATGAAGGCGCGCACGCTGGTGATCGTCTACGGCCTGTTCGAGCTGGGCGTCGGCATCACCGGCCTGCAGCCGGGCGTGGCCCATTTCGCCCACCTCGGCGGCATGTTGTTCGGCTGGCTGCTGATCCGCCACTGGCGCGGCCAGCCGCCGTTCGGCGGCCGCGGCCGGGGCGGGCCGAAGATGCGGGTCGTGCGCTGAAGCTGCTTCCGCGGCAGGCCGCGCCGCAGCGGCGCGGCCACTGCCTCAATCGAAGACGACGACGCGGGTTTCCGGCTTCGGCTGCATCGGCATGCCGGCCTTGCAGGCGTAGGCGGTGCCGAAGGCGGGTTGCTGCATCACCGCCGCATTGGCGCGCCACGGACCCGGCGCGCGCACGTCCTGGCGGGCGCGGATCTCGGCTTCGTCGCGGGTGACCTGTTGCGCCCACAGCTGCGCCCAGCCGGCATAGA
>JANJSW010000338.1 GCA_024711415.1 Thermomonas sp.
GCATGGGCGGGCTGGTGGCGCGCGCCGCGATGCACGAGGCCACGCTGCGCTCCCAACCCTGGGTACGGCGGCTGGACCAGGTGGTGTTCCTCGGCACCCCCCACCACGGCGCGCCGCTGGAGCGTGCCGGTCACCTGCTGGAACAGGCGCTTGGGCTGTCGCCATGGACGGCACCCTTCGTGCGGCTCGGCGACCTGCGCAGCGCCGGCATCCGCGACCTGCGCCACGGCAGCATCAGTGACCTGCCGCTGCCTCCCCGCCAAACCATCCCGCTGCCGGACGGCGTCCGAGCCTACGCTGTAGCGGGATCCAGCGGATCGACCACGCGGATCGGACGTGCGCTGCGCGGCGATGGGCTGGTGCCTGTCGCCAGTGCACTCGGCGAGCATCGCGATCCGCGCCGGCGCCTGGCGATTGCCCCCACCCGCCAGCGGGTGGTGGAGGGCACGGGACATCTGGACCTGCTCGACAGCCGGGAGGTCTACCGCCACCTGCGGCGCTGGTTGGCGTAGCCCCGGGCGGTGCCCATGCCCTACGCTTGCGCGATGCCCGCAAGCGACGCCCCGGCCCCCGGCCTGTCCCGCCAACAGCTCAAGACCCTCGCGCTGGCCTCGCTGGGCGGTGCGCTGGAGTTCTACGACTTCGTGGTGTTCGTGTTCTTCGCCACCACCATGGGCGCACTGTTCTTCCCTGCCGACATGCCGCAGTGGCTGAAGTTGGTGCAGGCCTTCGGCATCTTCGCCGCCGGTTACCTGGCGCGGCCGCTGGGCGGCGTGCTGATGGCGCATTTCGGCGACCTGTCCGGGCGCAAGCGGATGTTCATGCTGAGCATCCTGCTGATGGCGGTGCCCACGCTGCTGATGGGCCTGCTGCCGACCTATGCGCAGATCGGCATGGCGGCACCGCTGCTGCTGTTGCTGCTGCGGATCCTGCAGGGCGCGGCGATCGGCGGCGAGGCACCGGGTGCGTGGGTGTTCGTCAGCGAGCACGTGTCCGCGCGCCACCGCAATCTCGCCTGCGGTTCGCTGTCGCTGGGCCTGCTGGCCGGCATCCTGCTGGGCTCGCTGGTGGCGCGCGCGGTCAACGCCGCGTTCGACGAGGCGCAACTGCTGGCCTGGGGCTGGCGCATTCCGTTCGTGGCCGGCGGCGTGTTCGGCCTGCTGGCCATGGTGCTGCGCCGGCAGCTGCACGAAACCCCGGTGTTCGCCGAGCTGCAGCAGCGCCGCGCACTGTCGGCGGAGACACCGCTGAAGGCAGTGGTGCGCGACCACGCCGGCGCGGTGGCGCTGGGCATGCTGCTGACCTGGATGCTGACCGCCGCAGTGGTGGTGACCATCCTGATGATGCCGACCTTCCTGCAGGGCATGGGCGTGAGCCGCGACGCCGCGCTGGCGGGCAACGCGCTGGCGGTGCTGGCGGCGATGGCGGCCAATCTCGTCGCCGGCGCGCTGGCCGACCGCTACGGCGCCGGGCGCGTACTGGCGCTGTGGAGCCTGCTGCTGGGCGTCGCGTTCTGGTGGTTCTACCGCGAAGCGCAGGCAGGCGCCTATTCGCAATGGCACTACGCCATCGCCGGCAGCGCGGTAGGCCTGACCGCGATGATCCCGGCCATCGCGCTGGGCGGTTTCCCCGCACCCGTACGTTTCTCCGGGCTGTCGTTCTCCTACAACCTCGCCTATGCCATCGCCGGCGGATTGACGCCGGTGCTGCTGAGCCTGGCGATGAAGAACAACCCCGACGCGCCGATGCAGTACATCGCCGGCATGGCGGTGCTGGGGGTCGGCCTCGGCATCTTCGTGGAGTCGCGTTCACGGCACTCCCTGTAGGAGCGCACGGAACGGGCGTGAACGCTTTCGCGAAATATCTGAAAAGCATCGCGCCCCTGCGGTGCGCTCCTACAAAGGCACGCAATCCCCCCCTGTCAAGCTGTCGCAACCCCGATGCCGGGGCGACAATGGCGGCTTCGTTCCGCAGCCCAGCAGACCCGCATGACCCAGCTTTCCCCCGCCCTCGTCCGCAAGATCGCGTCCACCATCGCCGGGGAAATCGGCGCGCAGCCCGCCCAGGTGCAGGCGGCGGTGGGGCTGCTGGACGAAGGCGCCACCGTGCCCTTCATCGCGCGCTACCGCAAGGAAGTTACCGGCGGGCTGGACGACACCCAGCTGCGCAACCTGGAAACCCGGCTGACCTACCTGCGCGAGATGGAGGATCGCCGCGCGGCGATCCTGTCCAGCATCGAAGAGCAGGGCAAGCTGACCGACGAGCTGCGCGCCGACATCGAAGCCGCCGACAGCAAATCCCGCCTGGAAGACCTGTACCTGCCGTACAAGCAGAAGCGCCGCACCCGCGCGCAGATCGCCCGCGAAGCCGGGCTGGAGCCGCTCGCCGACGGCCTGCTGGCCAACCCGGACCTGGTGCCGGAGGAATTCGCCGCCGGCTTCGTCGATGCCGACAAGGGCGTCGCCGATGCCAAGGCCGCACTGGAAGGCGCGCGCGCCATCCTGATCGAACGCTGGGGCGAGGATGCCGCCCTGCTGGGCGAACTGCGCGGCTGGCTGGAACGCGAGGGCCTGATCCGCTCGAAGGTGGTGGAAGGCAAGGAAGCCGCGGGCGAGAAGTTCCGCGACTACTTCGACCATGCGGAATCCCTGGCGAAGATCCCCTCGCACCGGATGCTGGCGCTGCTGCGCGGCCGCCGCGAGGAGTTCCTGCAGCTGGACCTCGATCCGGGCGCGGATGCCGAGGCGGGCCACCAGTATTGCGAGGGCCGCATCGCCCTGCACGCCGGCATCGACGCGCGCGGCCGCGCCGCCGACACCTGGCTGCGCAATGCGGTGCGCTTGGCCTGGCGTGCGAAGATCCACATGCACCTGCTGCTGGACCTGTTCAACCAGGCCCGCGAGAAGGCCGAG
>JANJSW010000049.1 GCA_024711415.1 Thermomonas sp.
CTTGTGCGGGTTGACCTTCGGCTTGGCCGGCGTGGGCGGCGGCACCGGTTTGGCGAGCGCCGGCTCGGCCTTCGGCGCGGGGGTCTTCGGGTTGTCGCTGCCGGGGCGTGAGCGCAGCCAGGCCGCATATTCGTCGAGATCGCCATCGAACGGCTCGACCCTGCCACCCGCCACGCGCCAGTATTCGTCGCAGACCAGGCCGATCAGGTGGCGGTCGTGGCTGACCATCACGATGGCGCCATCGAAGTCCGACAGCGCCTCGGCCAGCGCCTCGCGCATGTCGAGGTCGAGGTGGTTGGTGGGTTCGTCCAGCAGCAGCACGTTGGGCCGGCGGTAGGCGATCAGCGCCAGCGCCAGCCGCGCCTTCTCGCCGCCGCTGAAAGTGTCGATCACCTCGAAGGCGCGGTCGCCGGGGAAATTCCATCGCCCCAGGAAGTCGCGCAGCACCTGGTTGGGCGCGTCCGCATCCAGCTTGCGCAGGTGGTCCAGCGGCGTGGTGCCGAACACCAGCGACTCCACCGTGTGCTGGGCGAAATAGCCGATACGCAGGTCCGGGTGCGCCTTGCGCTCGCCGGACATCGGCGCCAACTCGCCCACCAGCGTCTTCACCAGCGTGGACTTGCCGGCGCCGTTGGGGCCGAGCAGGCCGATGCGGTCGCCGGCTTCGAGGCCGAAGTTCGCATTCGACAGGATCTTCGCCCCCGCGCCGTAACCGCAATCGGCATCGTGCAGCGACAGCAGCGAATTGGGCAGCTTCAGCGGTTCGGGCAAGGTGATGTGCAGCGCGCGCTCGGCGCGCACCGCCTCGGTGCCGGCGAGCTTGGCCAGCCGCTTGACCCGCGACTGCGCCTGCTTCGCCTTGCTCGCCTTCGCCTTGAAGCGGTCGATGAAGCTCTGCAGGTGGGCGCGCTCGGCCTGCTCCTTCTCGTGCGCGATCTGCTGCTGGCGCAGGTGCTCGGCGCGCTGGCGCTCGAAATCGGTGTAGTTGCCGGCGTACAGCTTCGCGGTGCTGTCGTGCAGGTGCAGGATGTGGGTGGTGACGTTGTCGAGGAACTCGCGGTCGTGGCTGATGACCAGCAGGGTGCCGTCGTAGCGCTTCAGCCACTCTTCCAGCCAGACCACGGCGTCGAGGTCGAGATGGTTGGTGGGTTCGTCCAGCAGCAGCAGGTCCGACGGCGTCATCAGCGCGCGCGCCACGTTCAGGCGCACCCGCCAGCCGCCGGAGAAATCGGACACCGGCTTCTCGTGCGTCTCCGCCGGGAAGCCGAGGCCATGCAGCAGCTTGCCGGCGCGGGCGGTGCCGTCGTAGCCGTTCACTTCCTCCAGCCGGTGGTGGGCCTCGGCCACCGCCTCCCAATCCTCGGCGGCGAAGGCATTGGCTTCCATCTGGATGGCCGCGTGCACGGCCTCGTCGCCCGACAGCACGAAATCGATAGCCGGGTCCGGCAGGTGCGGGGTTTCCTGCGCCACCGAGGCCACGCGGGCCTTGCCGGGCAGGTCGAGGTCGCCCTTGTCGGGCTCGACCTCGCGCATCAGCGCTGCGAACAGGCTGGACTTGCCGGCGCCGTTGCGGCCAACCACGCCCACGCGCCAGCCGGCGTGCAGGGTCAGGTCGACGTTGGACAGGAGTAGGCGTTCGCCGCGCCGGAGGGCGAAATTGCGGAAGGAAATCATGGGGCGGCGAGTTTACGGGAAAGCCGGCGCGCGATCCGCGTCGGCGAATTACGTACGTTAGCGCATATGGACATGCGAGAGATGCGTTTGCAGGACGGTTAAGCCGGTGTTAAACAGTGCCGGGAATCACCAAACGGAGATGATCATGCCCCGCATCACCCCTCTCGCCCTGGCGCTGACCTCGCTGCTGGCGGCCACCCCGGCGCTGGCGCAGCAGGCCGACAAGGACGCGCGCACCCTCGACACCCTGATCGTCACCGGTACCCGCGTGGCCGACCGCACCGTGGCCGAATCGCAGTCGCCGATCGACATCCTCACCCCGGAAACGCTGGAAGCCACCGGCACCACCGAGCTGGCCACCGCGCTCGCGCGCGCCTTGCCCTCGCTCAACTTCCCGCGCCCCGGCATGGCCGACGGCACCAGCGGCGTACGTCCTGCGCAGCTGCGCGGACTCTCGCCGGACCAGGTGCTGATCCTGGTGAACGGCAAGCGCCGCCACATCTCGGCGCTGGTGAACGTCAACGGCACCATCGGCCGCGGTTCGTCGGCGGTGGACCTGAACACGATCCCCGTGGCCGCCATCGAGCGCGTGGAAGTGCTGCGCGACGGCGCCTCCGCGCAGTACGGCTCGGACGCCATCGGCGGCGTGGTCAACATCGTGCTCAAGGGCTCCGGCGAAGGCGGCAGCATTGCCCTCGGCGGCGGCCAGTATTCCGAAGGCGACGGCAAGCAGTGGCAGCTCTCGGGCGATGCCGGCCTGGACCTGGGCGGCGGTGCCGGCACCATCCACGTGGCGGCGCAGACCGGCCACCAGGACATGACCAACCGCTCCGGTCCCTACCAGGGCAGCGCGCCGAATACCGGCAACTTCCCCAGCGTGGGCCAGAAGGCGTTCAAGCTGGGCGACCCCGACGTCGACCAAGCCGCACTCTCGCTCAACGCCAGCCTGAACATCGGCGAGAACAACCTGTATGTCAGCGCGATGTCGAGCAAGCGCGACATCACCTCGTTTGCGTTCTACCGTTCGAAGAACCACAGCGGCCAGGGTGCGCTGCTGGCGCAGGTCTACCCGGATGGCTACGTGCCCGAGATCAACCAGGACGCGCGCGACCGCAGCGTGGTGGTGGGCCTGAAGGGCGTCAGCGCCGGCGGCTGGAACTGGGACTTCAGCTACAACATCGGCGACAGCCGGCTGGACTTCCGCACCCAGAACACCATCAACTACGCGCTGGGCACCGCCAGTCCGCGCAGCTTCTACGACGGTGCGCTGCAGTACACCCAGCAGGTGGTGAACGCGGATTTTTCCAAGGCCGTGGACATCGGCCTGGAATACCCGGCCACGCTCTCACTTGGCGCCGAGCACCGGGAGGAAACCTGGGAGCAGACTGCGGGTGAACCGGATTCCTACTTCGGCTCCGGCGCGCAGGGCTTCGGCGGGTTCACCCCGCGCAACGCCGGCAACTACGAGCGCCACAACTACGCGGTGTACGCGGGCCTCGAAGGCGACTTCACCGAGAAATTCTCGGCGGGCTTGGCCGGTCGCTACGAGGACTATTCCGACTTCGGCGACCAGTTCTCCGGCAAGCTGTCGGCACGCTACGCGTTCACCGAGACGGCCGCCGTGCGCGGCACCGTCGCCACCGGCTTCCGTGCGCCGTCACTGGCGCAGCAGCACTACCAGGCCGTCACCACCAACATCACCAGCGGCGTTGCCTACGAGACCGGCACCTTCCCCGCCGCGGGCGCGGCGGCGCAGGCGCTGGGGGCGGAACCGCTGCAGGCGGAAACCTCGCTGTCCTACAGCCTGGGCCTGGTGCTGCAGCCGGTCGAGCGCATCTACCTGACCATCGACGCCTACCGGATTGAGATCGACGACCGCATCGTGCTCTCGTCCAACCTCAACATCGCCAACAATGCGGCGGCGCAGGCGCTGCTGGCCGGGCTCGGCATCACCAACGTCACCAGCGCGCGCTACTTCAACAACGCCATCGACACCCGCACCCGCGGCGTGGACGTGGTCGGCACCTGGAACGTGCCGCTGGAGGCCAGCAGCCTCAACCTGACCGCGAGCTACAACTACAACAAGACCGAGGTGACCCGGGTCGCGCCGAACCCGGCGGCGCTGTCGGCGCTGGGCGCCAACCTGGAGCGCATGGGCCGCGACGAGCGCGGGCGCATCGAGGAGGGCTCGCCGCGCGACAAGTTCGCGCTGACCGCCGGCTGGAACCTGCAGCGCTGGGACTTCAACGCCGGCGCGACCCGCTATGGCGAAGTGACCGCCCGCCACGCCAGCAACCCGGCGCAGGATCAGACCTACGGCGGCAAGTGGACGCTGGATCTGTCGGTGAACTTCCGCCCGAACCAGCACTGGGTGGCAACGCTGGGCGCGGACAACGCGCTGGACGAATATCCGGAAGAGAACATTTACGCCAACTCCACCTTCGGCATGTTCCCCTACAGCCTGTACTCGCCGTTCGGCTTCAACGGCCGCTACGTGTACGGCCGCGTTTCCTACAAATGGTGAGCTGAACCCCGCGTTCATTTCCACCCGAGCGCCCCGGATCTCCGGGGCGTTTTT
>JANJSW010000070.1 GCA_024711415.1 Thermomonas sp.
CGTGGCGGCCACCTCCGCACCGGCCACCATCCATGACTTTGGCGGTTTCCCGGCGCCGCTGTACGCCCTGCAATACACGCCCGCGGGCGCACCGGCGCTGGCCGCGGACATCGCACGGACGCTGGTCGATGCCGGCTTCGCCGCGAGCATCGATGCCAGCCGCGGGCTCGACCACGGCGCATGGGTACCGATGCGCTACCTGAAACCGGAGGCCGACGTACCGGTGCTGCAGGTCTCGATGCCGCATGACCTCGACCCCGCCGGTGCGCTGCGGCTGGGACAGGCGCTGGCGCCGCTGCGCGAACGCGGGGTGGCGGTGGTGGGCTCGGGCAGCCTGACCCACAACCTGTTCGAGTTCCGCAGCCACATCCGCGACCCGGAATATGCACAGGCTTCTGCCGATTGGGTGGCCGAAGCCCTGCGCCGCGGCGATGCGGATGCGTTGGTCCGCTACCGCGAACTTGCCCCGCATGCGCTGCGCGCGCATCCCAGCGAAGAGCACTACCTGCCGCTGCTGGTGGCGCTGGGCGCCAGCAGCGTGGCCGAACCCGTCACGCTGATCGAAGGCGGAATGACCTACGGTGTCCTGTCGATGGACTCGTTCGGTTTCGGCCTGCCCGAGCCGGCACTGCAGCGGGAGGCCGCATGAACGATGTGTTCGCGCTGGTGCAGGACCCTGCGTTCGTGCTGGCTTATCGCGTCCGCGATCCGGGAACGGCTCGCCCCACATCGCTGCTGCTCCTGCTGCATGGCGTGGGCGGCAACGAAACCAACCTGACCGGGCTTGCCGCGGGCATCCCGCCCGACGTGTTGGTGGTGCTGCCACGCGGTCCGCTCACTCTGGGCGATGCGCAGCATGCCTGGTTCCGGGTGACCTTCACCGGCGCGGGTCCGCAGATCGTCGCCGAGGAAGCGGAAGCCAGCCGGCAGGCGCTGGTCCGCTTCATCGCCCAGCTGCAGGCCGCATATGGCATTGCACCCGAGCGCACGTTGATTGCCGGCTTCAGCCAGGGCGGCATCCTCAGCGCCAGCGTCGGGCTGACTGCGCCGGCAGCGGTGGCGGGATTCGCGGTGCTGTCCGGGCGCATCTTGCCGGAGTTGGAGCCGCTGCTGGCATCGCCCGAGCAGCTTGCGCATGTGCGGGCTCTGGTCGCCCATGGCCGCGACGACACCAAGCTGCCAGTCGGCTGGGCCGAGCGTGCCGATGCGCTGCTGGCGCGGCTGGGCGTCACCCGCGCGCTGCGCCTGTACCCGCACGGCCATGGCATCGGCGAAGCGATGGCGCGCGACTTCGCCAACTGGATCCACGACACCCTGGAGGCATCACCATGAACATCGCCCTGATCGGCGCATCCGGCAACGTCGGCTCGCGCCTGCTGCAGGAACTTTCCAACCGCGGGCACCGGGTCACGGCGATTGCCCGCGACCCGGCCAGGATCGCCGCGCTGCCCGGCGTTGCCGCTGTCGCCGGCGATGCCGACGATGTCGATGCACTGGCAACGCAACTGCGCGGGCACGATGCGGCGATCAGCGCGCTGCGCTTCGATGCCAGCGATCCACGCCGGTTGATCGACGCCGTGCAGCGCTCGGCGGTGCCGCGCTACCTGGTGGTGGGCGGCGCCGGCAGTCTGGAAGTGGCGCCCGGCGTGGCCCTGCTGGATGCGCCGGAGTTTCCGCCGGAATACCTTGAAGAAGCGCGCGCCGGCGCCCGTTTCCTCGAGCTGCTGCGGCAGGAGCCGACGCTGGACTGGACCTTTCTGTCGCCATCCGCGCTGTTCCTGCCCGGCGAGCGCACCGGCAGCTTCCGACTGGGCCGCGACCAGCTGCTGGCGGACGCGACCGGCAGCAGGATTTCCTACGAGGACTACGCGATGGCGATGGTCGACGAGATCGAACGCCCGGCGCATCGGCGGCAGCGTTTCACCGTGGGCTACTGAGGCGTACGCAAGGCGCCGGCCGCCGGCTGCGCGCGTGCGCCAGCGCACGCATCCGGTCGGTGCCGTTCCGCCGCTGCCGCAGCCGCTATAGACTGGCGGCTGCGCAGCAAAGGGCCGAGAACGCCAGATGTCCTCCATCCGACGCATCCCGGCGGCGAGCCTGCGCACCGGCATGTATCTGCACAAGATCGGGGGCTCCTGGCTCAGTCATCCGTTCCTGCGCAACAGTTTCCTGCTGGTGAACCCGGAGGATGTCCGCCGCATCGTCGAGGCCGGCATCGAGAGCGTGTGGATCGACGAATCGCGGGGCGATGCACTGCAGGACGTGGAAGCCGTTGGCGAAGCGCCGTATGCGAACGCGACGGACGAAGATCCGGACCTTTCGGATCTTCCGGGGTCCGATGCGCAGGCATCTGTCTTCACCCAACGCCCCCGGATTGCGGTTGCTGATGTGTCGATGGAAGCCGAGCTGAGGCGGGCGCGCAACATCTGCCTGGCCGGCAAGGCGCAGGTCGAGGAGATGTTCGCGGAACTGCGGCTGGGCAAGACCGTCAGCCAGGAATCCGTGCTGCCGCTGGTCGATGAGATCGCATCCTCGGTGTATCGCAATCCGGCCGCGCTGATCAGCGTGGCGCGGCTGAAGACCCACGACGACTACAGCTACCTGCATTCGGTGGCGGTCTCCGCGCTGATGCTGGCCCTGGCCCGCCAGTTGAAGCTGGACGAACGGCTGGTGCGCATCGCCGGGATCGGCGGACTGATGCACGACCTTGGCAAGGCGTTCATGCCGCTGGAAATCCTCAACAAGCCGGGGCGCCTGACCGACGAGGAGTTCGAGGTCATGAAGCAGCACTCCGGCGCGGGCGCGCAGGCGCTGGAGGAAGGCGGCTGCGAGCCCGACGTGGTCGACATCGTCCTGCACCATCACGAGCGCATGGATGGCCGCGGCTATCCGCATGGCCTCAAGGACGACGAGATTTCGCTGCTGTCGCGAATGGGCGCGGTCTGCGACGTCTACGATGCGGTGACCTCGGTGCGACCGTACAAGCGGCCGTGGGATCCGGCGATGGCGATGCGCGAAATGGCGCGCTGGGAGGGGCATTTCGACACCCGCGTGTTCAATGCCTTCGTGAAATCGGTGGGCATCTATCCGGTGGGCTCGCTGGTCAGGCTGTCCTCCGAGCGTCTGGCGGTGATTCTGGAACCGGGGGGCGATTCGCTGCTCAAGCCGATCGTCAGCGCGTTCTATTCGATCCGCTCGCGCGAGAAGATCCTGCCGCAGACCATCGACCTGGCCGCACCGGACTGCCGCGACAGCATCGTTTCCCCGGAAAGCCCGGAACAATGGGGTCTGGGCAACCTCGAGGCACTGTGGCTGTGAGCAGCCTGCCGCCGGCGGACGGGACGATGGGCGGCAAGTCGCCGCAGACCGAGATCTATCGCCTGGGCGCCAGCGGCCCCAGCCTGAATTCGGTGATCGCCGCGGTGGACGGCATCACCCGCAAGCTCGCCCTGCTCCACATCGATGTCGACGGCATCGGCACCATCAACGCCACCCTCGGCGAGAACATCGTCGAACAGGCGCTGCGGGTGGTCGCGCGCCGGCTGGTGCAGGCGGTCCCGGACGATGCCTGGCTATGGCGATTGGGCAGCGAGGAGTTCGTCGCCGCGATTGCCTATCGCGACGGCGACAGCGATGGCGAGACGCTGGCCGAACGGCTGCGCGAGGCGTTCGACGCGCCGGTGCAGGTGCCACCGTTCGTGCTCGACGTGACCCTGTCGATCGGCATCGCCATCTACCCCGATCATGCCCACGACGCCGCCGCGCTGCTGGTCGCGGCCGAGCAGACCATGCGCCGCGCCAAGCGCAGCGGGCCCGGCGGCCAGGCCGTCTACGCGTCCGAGGTGCCGCTCGATCCGGCCAACGATCCCGGCCGCGAGCACCTGGGCCACCGTTTCGTGGATGCCATCGCGCAGAGCGAGTTCCGTCTCTACTACCAGCCGGTAGTGAGCGCGCAGGACGGCAGCATCGTCGCCTGCAGTTCGCTGCTGCGCTGGCACAACACGCAGGAAGGCGTGCTGCGCGCCAACCGCATCCTGCCGGCGGTGGAACGCGCAGGCCTGGCCGGGGCGGTGGGCCTGTGGACGACCGAAACCGCGATCGCGCAGGTGCAGCGCTGGCGCGGCATGGGCATCGACTACCTCAACGCATCGGTGCCGCTGGAGGGCGCGCTGCTCAGCCGCGGCGAGTGCGTGGACCTGATCGGCGAGCTGTTGCATCGCTACGACGTGGCCGGCACGGCGATCGAATTCGAGGTCTCCGAGTCGGTGCTGACCCTGGACGCGCCGAACGTGGCCGCCAATCTGGCCGGCCTGCGCGGGATGGGCGCCGTGCTCACCCTCGGCGACTTCGGCATGCGCGGGCTCAGCCTGGCCACGCTGGCGCAGTTCCCGCTGGACCGGCTCAAGATCGACCGCAGCTTCCTGCGCAACATCACCACCAATCCGCGCAGCGCGGCGCTGGTGCGCGGCATCATCGCGATGGGCCACCAACTCGGCATGACCGTGGTGGCGAAAGGCGTGGAGACCGACGCCGAGCTGGGTTTCCTGCGCCGGAACCACTGCGACTTCTTCCAGGGTTACCTGTTCAGCCCGCCCCTGCCCGGCACCGATATCGACGAACTGCTGCGCCAGCGCTTCCTGCTGCCCCACGTGTTCCAGGGCAGCGCCGCGATGCAGCCCACCCGCACCCTGCTGCTGCTGGACGACGAGGAAAACGTGTTGCGCTCGCTGGTGCGGCTGCTGCGCCGCGACGGCTACCGCCTGCTCACCGCGAGCAGCGTCAGCGAGGCGTTCGACCTGCTGGCCCGCAACGACGTGCAGGTGGTGCTGTCCGACCAGCGCATGCCGGACATGAGCGGCACCGAGTTCCTGGCGCGCGTGCGTGACCTGTATCCGGACACGGTGCGGCTGGCGCTGTCCGGCTATACCGACCTTGAGACCATAAGCCAGGCGATCAACCAGGACGCCGCTTACCGCTTCCTGATCAAGCCCTGGGACGATGCCGACCTGCGCGAGCATGTGCGCGCGGCGTTCCGGCTGGTGGAACAGCGCAACGCCGGCCACCACCGCGACTAGCGCGGGTCGACCTCAGCCCGCCGCCGGCGCCTCGTCGCGCGGCTGGCGGATCGGCAGGACCACCCGGAAGGTGCTGCCCTGCCCCACCCGGCTGGACACGTCGATGCGCCCGTGGTGCTTGGTGACGATGCCGTAGGAGATCGCCAGACCCAGCCCGGTGCCGCGGCCGATCGGCTTGGTGGTGAAGAACGGGTCGAACAGATGCGGCAACGCCTCCGGCGGGATGCCGCAGCCGCTGTCGGTGATGCTGATCCACGCTTCCTGCTCGTCGCAGCCGCTGGCCAGCTCGATGGTGCCGCGCTGCTCGATGGCCTGGCCGGCGTTGAGCAGCAGGTTCAGGAACACCTGGTTGATCTCCGACGCCAGGCATTCCACCGGCGGCAGGCTGCCATAGTGCTTTTCCAGCCGGATCTTGTACTTGAGATCGTTCCAGACGATGTTGAGGGTGGAATCCAGTCCCTGCAGCAGGTCGGCCGGCTGCATCTGCTGGTCGCGGCCCACCCGCGAGAAGTCCTTCAGGTCCTGCACGATCTTGGTGACGCGCTCGATGCCTTCGCGCGACTCCTTCAGCAGATTGGGCAGGTCGCCGACGATGTAGTCGATGTCCAGCCGCTGGCGCGCCTGCAGCAACTCGTCGCGGCGCGCGGCCGGATCTTCCGAGAACAGCGCCTCGTGGTACTTCTGCACCAGCGCCAGCAGCGCGGTGGAATAGTCCTGCAGGGTGCCGAGGTTGGAGCCGACGTAGCCGATCGGGTTGTTGATTTCGTGGGCCACGCCGGCCGCGAGCTGGCCGATCGAGGCCATCTTCTCCGACTGCAGCAGCTGTTCCTGGGTGCTGGCCAGGCGGTCGACCGTGCGCTGCAGCTCTTCGTACTGCCGCTGCCGCTCGCCGCGTTCGCTGATGTCCAGCACCACCATGAAGCAGTGCGCGCTGTGCGGCGCATGACCGCAATGGATCTCCAGCGCCAGCGGCGGCGCCGAAGGCGGGCGTACCGCGCCATGCCAGTGGCCGCGCCGCACCGATTCGGCCCAGTCGTCGTCCGACATCATCGCCAGCAGCGATTCCGGGCCGCTGCCCGGTGCCAGTTTCTCGGCCAACGCCAGCGCCGCCGGATTGGCGGCGTGCACGGTGCGGTTGCCGTCGAGGAACAGCACGGGGAATTTCACCGTGCTGGCGGCCCAGATGGCGTCGTCGCTCCACAGGGAGGACGGCGCGGCGTCCATGTTCATCCGCTCCCCAGCCACCGGGACTGGGTCTGCGCGCTGGCGTAGCCGGCGCCGTTGTAGACGCCATTGGCCTCGCTGCGGCCGAGGTGGCGCAGCGTCCACGCCACCTCGCGGCGGCGTCGCGCCAGCAGCACCGCGTTCGCGCGATTGAGTTCGTGCAGTTCCGAGACCCGCGCCATGTCTTCTGCGCCGGCGCTCCGCTCGGCGTCGGCCAAGGCTTCCAGCTTGGCCTGGGTGGAGCGCAGCAACGCGTCCACGTCGTGCTCCAGCAAGGCGCGACGTTCGGCCTGCAGGGCAGACTCAAGCGCGTCCAGCGGATGCACGGCCAGGCTCATCCCAGCAGCTCGCGTTCCAGCGCCAGCAGGCGGCTGGCGATTTCCTGCGGATGGATTTCGTAGGTACCCGAATCGATGGCGTTGCGGATCGCCTCGATCCGCGCCATGTCGGGCTTGCCGGGCGAGGCCAGGTCACGTGCCATCGCCTTCAGGCCGACCGCCTGGCCGGTCAGGCGCAGGCTGTCCACGGGGGGCGTTGCGGCGACTGCCGAATCCCGCGCGCCGCCAGCCCGGGCCGGGCCCGAATCATTGACGATCGCGGTCTCCACGGGCTTCGCCGGCAGGCCGCCTTCGATTTTCGTGGTCATGGGAATGTGACTCCGGTCAAGTGGCTCGCATGTTCTATCGGCAGGGCAACGTGCGACTTTAGGGGAATATCCGAAAAATATTCAATTGACCACTTCCACCGTCCCGTCGGCCGCCAGCCGGCCGCGGATGATCCTGTGCGAGCTGTCGTTCTCGACGTTCAGGATACCGCCCGCGCGGGCCTGCCCCAACGCCTTGCCGCCCATCCGCACCTCGGTGCCGCCGATGCTGGCGCGCAGCACCACCGGGTCGCCCCGCTTGACCATGACGGCCAGTACCGGGTTTTCTTCAGCCGTTCGCACCGCCTGCACCGTGGTGCCCAGTCGCAGCGGCACGAACAGCCGCCAGCCGGGGCTGTCCGGGCAGCGCACGTCCGCCACCGTGGGACTGCTGGCAGTGGCTGTCAGCGGCTGGCGGCAGGCCGGCAGCCGCAGCCCCGGGGCCACCATCGCCTGCGCCGAAGCATCCGCCTGCAGTGCCGAGATCGCGGCGTCGCGGATCGGCTGCAGCGGCTGCAGGTCCTGCGCCCCGGCCGCCGCGGTGGCGGCCAGCAGCAGGCAGGCAAGGAACTGGCGGGGACGATCCATCGGGCTTTCTCGCGAACACGGCACTCCCGGAGCAGGACGCAAGAAGCATGCCGTACTCAAGCTGGGACATTCCTGGCCGACAACGGCGTCATGCAACGCAACCAACTGCTAGACCGCATCGACCAACGCATCCGCCTGGCTGGCCACAACCGCCTGGCCCTGCTCCTGTTCCGGCTGGGCGGGCGTCAGCTTTTTGGCGTGAACGTCTTCAAGGTGCAGGAAGTCCTGCCGCGCCCGGCGCTGTTCACCATGCCCCAGCTGCCCGGCGGGTTCCTGGGCGCCGCGGATATCCGCGGCCGCAGCGTGCCGGTGCTGGACCTGGCCAGCGCCATCGGCCAGCCCGCCGACGGCCCGGCCAATTATCTGGTCGTCACCGAATTCAACCGCACCGTGCAGGGCTTCCTGGTGTCGGCGGTGGACCGCATCGTCAACATCGCGGTGGAGGATGTGCAGCCTCCGCCGGAGTTGGGCAACGACCCGCACTACCTGACCGGCGTGACCCGCTACCACGACGAGCTGATCCAGCTGGTGGACGTGGAAAGCGTGCTGGCCGAGGCGCTGCCGCCGCCGGCCAGCAAGATCCAGATCGCCCCGATCGCCCATGCCGGCCACCGTGAGGTGCTGGTGGTCGACGACTCGCGGGTGGCGCGCAACCAGATCCGCCACGTGCTGGACCAACTGGGGCTGGGCTGCACCCAGCTGTCCGATGGCAAGCAGGCGCTCGACCACCTCAAGCAGATGGTGGCGTCCGGGCAGGATCCGGTGCAGCGCTACGGCATGGTCATCTCCGATATCGAGATGCCGGCGATGGACGGCTACACGTTGACGTCGGAAATCCGTCGCGACCCGGCGCTGAGCGGCCTGTACGTCCTGCTGCATACCTCGCTGTCCGGCGTGTTCAACCATGCAATGGTGGAGCGGGTCGGCGCGGACGACTTCGTGCCCAAGTACTCGCAGCAGGAACTGGCTGACCGGATCACCAGCAGACTTGCGGAAGTTTCTGCTGTTTGAACGGCAAGCCTCTGTTATTGCTTTGTTTTTTAACGAAACTAACGGCGCAATGATTAGCCCCTGACCGGGCGATGGCACACGCGTTGCATTGGCTCATGCGGACAAACCCCCTCGGAGGGGCGCATGAGCGATTTCCTTGGCATCCACGGTACCGCGCTGGCGCTGCGTGAGCAGCGGCTGCAGGTGCTCGCCTCCAACCTGGCCAATGCCGATACCCCCGGCTTCCAGGCCCGCGACCTGGACTTCAATACCGCCCTGCAGGCGGCGCTGTCGCCGGCCACCGGCGAGGGCGTCGATGCCCTGAGGGCAGCCGCGGACCAGGCCACCTACGCGCGCCCCGGCGTCCAGCCCAGCCTGGACGGCAACACCGTGGACACCCAGCGCGAGCAGGCCACGTACGCACAGGCCGCGCTGGAATACCGCGCCTCCATGGCCTTCGTCGAATCCAAGGTGAGGACCATGCTCACCGCCATCACCGGCCAGTAAGGGGGCATGCCATGAGCAACCTGCCGATTTTCGACGTCGCCGGCTCCGCCATGCAGGCGCAGTCGGTGCGCCTGAGCACCGTGGCCAGCAACCTGGCCAACGCCAATACCGTGGCAGGCACCGCCGAAGGCGCCTATCGCGCCAAGCAGCCGGTGTTTTCCGCCGAACCGGTGGCCGCGGACCCGGCGCTGGCCGGCGTCCAGGTGCTGGAAGTGCGCGAAAGCGACGCCGCGCCGATCCGCCGCTACGACCCCGGCAACCCGCTGGCCGATCCGCAGGGCTATGTCTACGCCCCCGACGTGGATCCGGTCGCGCAGATGGTGGACATGATCTCCGCCTCGCGCAGCTACCAGGCCAACGTGGAGGTCTTCAACAGCGCCAAGGAATTGGCCGTCGCCACCCTCAACATGGGCCGCTGAACATGAGCACCGTGACTCCCGCAACGGGCAACGACAGCGCCTACGCGCAGTACGCCTTCCCGACCGCCGGCAAGGGTAAGACCGACAGCATGGGCCAGGCCGACTTCCTGCGCCTGATGACCGAGCAGATGAAGAACCAGGACCCGTTGAACCCGCTCAAGGGCAACGAGTTCCTGGGCCAGCTGGCGCAGTTCTCCACCGTGCAGGGCATCGAGAACATGCAGCAGGCGATGACCGCCATGGCCAGCGTGATGGAGAACGACCAGTCGCTGCGCGCCGCCAGCCTGGTCGGCCGCGACGCGCTGGTGGAAGTGGACAAGGTGAGGCTGGCCGAGGGCGCAGGCGCCAGCGGCGAGATCGTCGCCACCCATGCCGGCCCGGTCCAGCTGGAAGTGGTCGATGCCGGTGGCCAGGTGGTGCGCCGGATCGGCGTCGAAGCCGCCGGCGCAGGTGGTGTCGGCGGTCGTCGGCGCCTCCGTGGAGGCGCGTGGCTGCCTCGGCACCTGGCAAACCATCACCGACGAAGCCCGCACCCGGCTGGGCCGCAACGGCCACGAGCTGGGCGCCGGCTGCGTGCTGGGCGCACGTTACTGGGACCGCCAGACCACGCTGCGGCTGACCGTGGGCCCCCTGCGGCGCGACAAGTTCAACGCGCTGCTGCCGCGCGGCGAACGCCTGGGCGACGTGATCGAACTCACCCGCTTCCTCACCGGGCTGGCACTCGACCTGCGCGTGCGGCTGTCGCTGCGCGCCGACGAAGTACCGCCGCTGCAGCTGGGTGCACGCGGCGCCGACCGCCCGCAGCTGGGCTGGAACACCTGGCTGCGCGGACCGGCCCGCCAGCAACCCGCGACCGACGCCGAATTCCACTTTTCCGCAATGGGAGGCCAGTCATGGCACTGAATCTGCGCGCGCTGATCGCACGCCTCAACCCCACCGTCCGCAGTGCGATGGAGGGCGCCGCCGGTCTATGCATGTCGCGCGGCCACTACGAAGTCGAGGTGGAACACGTGCTGGCCAAGCTGCTGGAAGTCGAGAACAGCGACATCCGCCGCATCCTGCGACAGTTCGAGATCGCCCCGGAAGCGCTGGAGCGCGAGCTGGGCAAGGCGCTGGACGGCTTCAAGAGCGGCAACCAGCGCACCCCGGCGCTGTCGGCGATGCTGCCAAAGCTGTTCGAAGCGGCATGGGGCTGGGCCTCGATCGAATTCGGCGAAGCGAAAATCCGCAGCGGCCATGTGCTCGTCGCACTGCTGGCGGATGCCGAACTGCGCAGGCTGGTGTCGGTCAGCGCGCGCTCGCTGGAGAAGATCAATCTCGAAACCCTGAGCAAGAACTTCCACGCCCTGACCGAGGCCTCGTCGGAAGCGAAGGACGCGCGCGCGCTCGGCGATGCGGGCGCGGCGACGGTCGGCGGCGATGCAGCCACCCCGGGCGCGGCCCCCGGCGGCGGCAAGCCCAGCCGGACGCCCAACCTCGACCAGTACTGCATCAACCTCACCCAGCGCGCGCGGGAGGGCAAGCTGGACCCGGTGCTCGGCCGTGATGCCGAAATCCGGCTGATGATCGACGTGCTGACCCGTCGCCGCCAGAACAATCCCATCCTCACCGGCGAGGCCGGCGTCGGCAAGACCGCGGTGGTCGAAGGCCTGGCCCTGCGCATCGCGCAGGACGACGTGCCGCCGCAGCTGCAGGGCGTGGAGCTGCTGTCGCTGGACCTGGGCCTGCTGCAGGCCGGCGCTTCGGTGAAGGGCGAGTTCGAGAACCGGTTGAAGGGCGTGATCGAAGAGGTCAAGTCCAGCCCGAAGCCGATCATCATGTTCATCGACGAGGCGCACACGCTGATCGGCGCCGGCGGCGCAGCCGGCCAGAACGACGCGGCCAACCTGCTCAAGCCGGCGCTGGCGCGCGGCGAGATGCGCACGATTGCCGCGACCACCTGGAGCGAATACAAGAAGTACTTCGAAAAGGATCCCGCCCTCACCCGCCGCTTCCAGGTGGTGAAGGTGGACGAACCCGACGACGAGAAGGCGGTGTCGATGCTGCGTGGCGTCGGCCGGGCAATGGCCGCGCATCACAAGGTGCGCATCCTCGACGAGGCGATCACCGAGGCGGTCAAGCTGAGCTCGCGCTTCATCCCCGGCCGCCAGCTGCCGGACAAGGCGGTGAGCGTGCTCGATACCGCCTGCGCCAAGATCGCGATCGGCCAGAACGCCACGCCCGCGCGGATCGAGGACGCACGCCGGCGCCTGGAGGTGCTTGCGACCGAGCGCGCGCAGCTGGAGAACGAGCAGGCCGGGGGCGCCGACCATGGCAAGCGGCTGGGCGAGATCGCGGACGAAGCGACGACGCTCGGCGAGTCGCTCGCTGCGGACGAGGCCCGCTTTGCGCAGGAAAAGGAGCTGGTGGCGAAGATCCACGCCGAACTCGACCGGATCGAAGCGCTGCCGGAAGGCGACCCGGCCCGCGCCGACGCACTGGCCACGCTCAACGCCGCGCGCGCCGAACTGAAGGCGCTGCAGGGTTTCGAACCGATGATCCTGCCGGTGGTCGACGCCTCCGCGGTGGCGCAGATCATCGCCGGCTGGACCGGGATCCCGGTCGGACGGATGGTGGCCGACGAGATCCAGACCGTGCTCAAGCTCAAGGAAACGCTGGAGGAACGCGTGATCGGGCAGAGCCATGCGCTGGACGCCATCGCCCAGCGCGTGCGCACCTCGCGCGCCAACCTGGAGGATCCGGACAAGCCCAAGGGCGTGTTCCTGCTGGTCGGCACCTCCGGCGTCGGCAAGACCGAAACCGCGATCGCGCTGGCCGATGCGCTGTACGGCGGCGAGCGCAGCATGATCACGATCGCGATGTCCGAGTACCAGGAGGCGCACACGGTCTCCAGTCTCAAGGGCAGCCCGCCCGGCTACGTCGGCTACGGCGAGGGCGGTGTGCTCACCGAAGCGGTGCGGCGCCGGCCTTATTCGGTGGTGCTGCTGGACGAAATCGAGAAAGCCCATCCCGACGTGCTGGAGCTGTTCTT
>JANJSW010000074.1 GCA_024711415.1 Thermomonas sp.
GGTGCTTCGCTCCTGTCGAAATGCGCGCCGGGTCGTCCACCCGGCGTGTCTTCCGGCCGGTCGGCATTGCCGGCCGGCCGCTTTCGTCCCGCCGCGGCCGCCTGCGCCGGGCGCCGGACAACCGGCGGTTTTACGGCTGGATTCAGCCAAGCGCGTGATAATCTGAACCGATGCTCCGCCAACGTACCCTCAAGAACGTGATCCGCGCCACCGGCGTGGGCCTGCATGGCGGCGAGAAGGTCTTCCTGACCCTGCGGCCGGCGCCGGTCGATACCGGCATCGTGTTCCGCCGCATCGACCTCGAACCGGTGGTGGAAATGCCCGCCGCTGCCGCGCTGGTGACCGAAACCACCCTGTGCACCGGGCTGAGCCGCGATGGCGCCAAGGTGCTGACGATCGAACACCTGATGTCGGCGCTGGCCGGCCTGGGCATCGACAATGCCTATGTCGAACTGAGCGCGGCCGAAGTGCCGATCATGGACGGCTCCGCCGGGCCGTTCGTGTTCCTGCTGGAATCCGCCGGCATCGTCGAGCAGCACGCGGCCAAGCGGCTGATCCGCATCCTCAAGCCGGTGGAAGTGCGCGACGGCGACAAGATCGCCCGCTTCGATCCGCACGACGGCTTCCGGCTGGGCTTCACGGTGAAGTTCGACCACCCGGCGATCCCGGAGGCGCTGTCGCGGGTGGAGGTGGACTTCTCCACCAGCGCCTACATCAAGGAAGTCAGCCGCGCCCGCACCTTCGGCTTCATGCGCGACCTCGAGTACATGCGCGACCGCAACCTCGGCCTCGGCGGCTCGATGGACAACGCCATCGTGCTCGACGATTTCCGCGTGCTGAACGAGGACGGCCTGCGCTACGCCGACGAATTCGTCCGCCACAAGATCCTCGACGCGGTCGGCGATCTCTACCTGGCCGGCCACGCCATCCTCGGCGCCTACGAGGGCTACAAGTCCGGGCACGCGCTGAACAACAAGCTGGTGCGCGCGCTGCTGGCGGATGCGCAGGCGTGGGAAGAAGTCAGCTTCGTCGATGCCGGACAGGCGCCCCAGCTGGGCTACGGCATCGCGCTGCCGGCGGTCTGATTGCGGCCGGAAAACGTGATTCTCGTCACGGAATTGTCGCGTACCCCAGCGATTTTTTAACAAAACCGGCGGCCGGCGCGGCTAGGATGCGCCCTCGGCCGGTTCGGCGGGGGGCCTGGGTGCCCGCCTCGCACCGGCCTTGCGGTCGCCCCCGGCGTGTTCTTCCGACGCATCCGGCCGCAGCAGGGCCAAGGCCGTCTCCAGTCCAGCACGGGCGGCGGCCGACATCGGAGCATGGCGCGCGTCGGCCGGCGGTTGCGGTCGCAGCGGTGCGGTGGTCGTCCTGACACCCACGTCGTTCACTTCGAGCCCGATGGAGCGGGCGGCGTCGATCAGCGCGGGCGCGGCAAGCCGCAACCTGGCATGCCACACCGGCGAGTCGACGACGAACACCAGCTTGTCCCCGCGGACGTTGGCCAGGCGCGCATGCGCCCCCAGCCCCTGGGGCAGGAGGGGCCGCAGCAACCGGTCCATCGCGTCGAGCCACTGCGCCCGGCGCAGGGTGCCACCGGCGGTACCGGCGAGCAGCGCGTCCAGCGCCGCGCGCGGACTGGCGGCGGCACGGCCCCGCTCGGGGTTGGATCGAGAACCAGGCATACGAATGATCGAAATCAGCAACCTACACGATACCCGCCAGCGCGCCATCGCGCAGGCCCGGCAGCTGCGCAAATGGGCGCGGAGCCGGCCATGGGCGGCGCTGGCGTTGCTGCTGGGCGCGGGCATGCTGTGCGGTGCGGCCGCGCGCAGCGCGATCGGCATGGCCCAGGTGGAAGCGCTGCAGGCGGCGGATGCCGAGCGCCAGGCCCAGCTGGACAAGGTCCGCCGCGACGCGCAGCGCGACGTCAACGCGCTGGCCGCGCGGCTGGCCGAACTGCAGGCGCAGGCCAACCGCCTGAACGCGCTGGGCAGCCGCCTGACCCGCGCGGGCCAGCTGCAGGATGGCGAGTTCGATTTCGAGAAGCCGGTCGGGCAGGGCGGTGGCGGGATCACCCGCGACATGCCGCCGGCCGAGCTGCGCGCGCGCCTGGTCGCGCTGGAAAACGAATACCGGGTTGCCGGCACCCAGCTGTCGGTGTTGGAAACCCTGCTGTTCAACCGCGAGCTGGACCGCAACACGGTGCCCTCGCGCGAGCCGATTGCCGGCAGCTTCGTCACCTCCGGTTTTGGCGGCCGGGCCGACCCGTTCGGCGGCGGCAGCCAGTTCCACAAGGGCATCGATTTCCAGGCCAGCATCGGTGATCCGGTGCTGGCGGTGGCGGACGGCGTGGTCAGCTACGCGGGCGATCGCAGCGGCTACGGCAGCACGGTCGAAATCGACCACGGCAACGGCTACGTCACCCGCTATGCGCACAATTCGCGCCTGACCCGCCAGGTCGGCGACTTGGTGCGTGCGGGGCAGGAAATCGCCAAGGCCGGTTCCAGCGGCCGTTCCACCGGTGCGCATGTGCACTTCGAGCTGTGGCAGGACGGCGTGGTGGTCAATCCCCGCAAGTTCCTCGGCCACAACAACGCGCTGGCCCGCCACGGGCCGAAGCGCGGCTGACATCGGGCAAGGGGCTTGCGCACGCCGCAGGCCGCCTCCAGCTAAACTACTCGATTCCCGAACGGGCCCGCATGCCCGGCCTCGGGCATTTCGTTGCTTTCCCGATGCCGCGCCGCCGGCGCGCATCCCGCCAGGGACACCTCATGTTCAACAGTTTGCTTACCAGCGTTTTCGGCAGCCGCAACGAGCGCCTGCTCAAGCAGTTCGGCGCCAACGTCAGGAAGATCAACGCGCTGGAGTCGCAGATGCAGGCGCTCTCCGACGAGGCGCTGAAGGCGAAGACCGATGAGTTCAAGGCGCGCATCGCCAAGGGCGAATCGCTGGACAAGCTGCTGCCGGAAGCGTTCGCGGTCTGCCGTGAAGCCTCGGTGCGCGTGTTCGGCATGCGCCATTTCGACGTCCAGCTGATCGGCGGCATGGTCCTGCACGCCGGCAAGATCGCGGAAATGCGCACCGGCGAGGGCAAGACCCTGACCGCTACCGCCGCGGTGTACCTCAACGCGCTGGAAGGCAAGGGCGTGCATGTGGTCACCGTCAACGACTACCTGGCCCGCCGCGACGCCGCCCAGATGGGCAAGCTCTACAACTGGCTGGGCCTCACCGTGGGCGTGGTCTACCCGGGCATGCCGCATGCCGACAAGGGCGCGGCCTACGGCTGCGACATCACCTACGGCACCAACAACGAATTCGGCTTCGACTACCTGCGCGACAACATGGCGCTGGCCAAGGAAGACCGCTTCCAGCGTGGCCTCAATTTCGCCATCGTCGACGAAGTGGACTCGATCCTGATCGACGAGGCGCGCACCCCCCTGATCATCTCCGGCCCGGCCGACGAATCACCGGAGCTCTACCTGCGGGTGAACGCGGTGGTGCCGTCGCTGCAGCGGCAGGAAACCGAAGAGGGCGAAGGCGACTACTGGGTCGACGAGAAGCAGAAGCAGGTGCACATGTCCGAAGCCGGGCAGGAGCATGCCGAGCAGCTGCTGCGCCAGGCCGGCATCCTCGAGGCCGACGAGAGCCTGTACGCCGCGCAGAACATCCACGTGGTCCATCACCTCAACGCGGCGATGCGCGCCCACGCCATCTACCAGCGCGACGTGGATTACATCGTCCGCGACGGCGAGGTGATCATCGTCGATGAGTTCACCGGCCGCACCCTGCCGGGCCGGCGTTGGTCCGACGGCCTGCACCAGGCGGTGGAGGCGAAGGAAGGCGTGCCGGTGCAGCGCGAGAACCAGACGCTGGCGTCGGTGACGTTCCAGAACCTGTTCCGCATGTACAAGAAGCTGTCCGGCATGACCGGTACGGCCGATACCGAGGCGTTCGAGTTCCAGAACATCTACGGGCTGGAAGTGGTGGTGATCCCCACCCACCGGCCGATGATCCGCAAGGACCATCCGGACCTGGTGTTCCTCAACCGCGCCGGCAAGTACCGCGCGGTGGCCAACGAGATCAAGGAGTGCGTGGCCAAGGGCCAGCCGGTGCTGGTCGGCACCACCTCGATCGAGGTGTCGGAACTGCTCAGCGAGAACCTGCGCGAGGCCGGCATCCCGCACGAGGTGCTCAACGCCAAGCAGCACGAGCGCGAGGCCCACATCGTCGCCAACGCCGGCGCGCCGGGCGCGGTGACCATCGCCACCAACATGGCCGGCCGCGGCACCGACATCGTGCTGGGCGGTTCGCTGGACGCCGAGCTGGCTGCGCTGGGCGACGACGCCACGCAGTCCGACAAGGATCGCCTCAAGGCCGCATGGCAGGAACGCCACGACGCGGTCAAGGCCGCCGGCGGCCTGCACATCATCGGCACCGAGCGCCACGAGTCCCGCCGCATCGACAACCAGCTGCGCGGCCGCTCCGGCCGCCAGGGCGACCCGGGATCGTCGCGCTTCTACCTGTCGCTGGAAGACAACCTGATGCGCATCTTCGCCGCCGACTGGGTGCAGAAGGTGATGGCGCGGATGGGCCTGAAGGAGGACGACATCATCGAGTCGGCGCTGGTGACCAAGCAGATCGCCAACGCGCAGCGCAAGGTCGAGGCCCACAACTTCGACATCCGCAAGAACCTGCTGGACTTCGACGACGTCAACAACGACCAGCGCAAGGTCATCTACGGCCAGCGCAACGAGCTGCTGGAAGCCGACAGCGTCAAGGACAACATCGACGGCATCCGCTACGACGTGGTGGCCGAGCTGGTGCAGCGCCACGTGCCGGCCGACTCGATCGACGAGCAGTGGGACCTGCCCGGCCTGGAGGCGGCGCTGGCCAGCGAGTTCGGCGTGCAGCTGGACCTGGTGGGCTTGCACAAGGCCGAAGCGGAGCTGGACGCTTCGCAGATCCTCGGCCATGTGCAGGACGCGGTGGACGCGCTGTTCGCCGGCAAGGAGGAACAGGTCGGCGCCGAGACCATGCGGATGCTGGAGAAGCACGTGATGCTGAACGTGCTGGACCAGAGCTGGAAGGAACACCTGGCGCGCATGGACTACCTGCGCCAGGGCATCCACCTGCGCGGCTATGCGCAGAAGCAGCCGAAGCAGGAATACAAGAAGGAAGCCTTCGAGCTGTTCTCGGAGCTGCTGGAGAAGGTCAAGCACGAAGTGGTCTCGCTGCTCGCCCGCGTGCGCATCCGCAGCGAGGAAGAGGTGGCGGCCGCGGAGGCTGAGGAGCGCGCGCGCGCCGAGGCCATTGCCCGGCAGATGCAGTTCCAGCACCCGGGCACCGGCGGCATGGGTGCGGACGAGGAGGCAGCGCAGGTGCAGGCCGCGCGCGCGCAGCAGGCCGCGTTTGCCGACATCGGCCGCAACGATCCCTGCCCGTGCGGCAGCGGCAAGAAGTTCAAGCACTGCCATGGGCAGCTTGCGTAGCAAGCGACCTGTTTCGTTTCGATGAAGCAGGTTCACGTCGTCGCCGGCGTGCTGCGCGACGCGCGCGGGCGCATCCTGCTGGCGCGCCGCACCGAAGGCCGCGATCTTGCCGGCCTGTGGGAGTTCCCGGGCGGCAAGCTCGAGCCCGGGGAATCGCCCGAGGACGCGCTGGTGCGCGAACTGCGCGAGGAACTGGGCATCGAGGCCACGGTGGGCGCACCGGTGGCCTGCGTGCCGCTGGAGATGCCCGGCAAGCGCCTGCTGCTGGATGTGCGCGAGGTCGCCTTCAGCGGCCATCCACGCGGCCTGGAAGGACAGGCGCTGGCCTGGGTGCCATTGCACAAGCTGGTGGACTACCCGATGCCGCCGGCGGACGTGCCGGTGGTGGCGGAACTGCTGCGGCGCTCCAGCACCGGCACCGCCCATCAACTGTAGGGGGGCCTTCAGGCCCGACCCGGCTCCATGGTCGCCGCTGAAGCCGCTCCTGCACGCGTGAAACTTCGGTACAGCCGGTCCAGCGCGGCCACCTGCGCATCAAGCGCTTCCAGCGCGCCGTGGTTGACCAGTACGTCGTCGGCAATCGCCAGCCGCTGCTGGCGGGTGGCCTGCGCTTCGATCATCGCCCTTGCCAGCGCCTCGTCGATGCCGTCGCGCCGCAGCAGGCGTGCGAGCTGCACGGCCTCAGGCACATCGACCACCAGCACCCGGGCAAGCCACGGATAGGCGGTGCGGCCGCCGCCTTCGGCCAGCAGCGGGATCGAGGCCACGGCGTAGGGGCCCTGTGCGCTGTGGCAGGCCTCGGCCAGCGCAGCGCGCACCCGTGGATGGACGATGGCTTCCAGCTGCTGGCGCGCCTCGGGGTCGGCAAACACCCGCCGGCGCATGGCGGCGCGATCCAGCAGGCCGTCCGGCCCCAGCACCTCGCTGCCGAACGCCGCCACCACCTCGGCCAGTCCTTCGCTGCCGGCGGCCAGTGCATCACGCGCGGCGGCATCGGCGTCGGCCACCGCCACGCCCAGCGCCCGGAAGCAGGCTTCGACCGTGCTCTTGCCGGAGGCCACACCCCCAGTCAGGCCAATGATGTACTCGCTCATGGGCGCATTATGTGGCCTGCGTGGCCAGGGCGGCGGAGGGCGATACGCACCCCGGCAGTGGTGTCCAGCGGCTTACGCCAGCCCGGCAAAGCGCATGTACGCGCCCACGAGCTGTTGCCCCCACATGAAGCTGATCCAGCCGGCGACGGCCAGGTACGGGCCGAACGGGATCGGGGTGGCCTTGTCGCGGCCCTTCACCGCCAGCCAGATCGAGCCCACCACCGCGCCCACCAGCGAGGACAGCAGGATGGTCGGCAGGATCCCGGACAGCCCCATCCACGCGCCCAGCGCCGCCAGCAGCTTGAAATCGCCGTGGCCCATGCCTTCCTTGCCGGTGAGCTGCTTGAACACCCAGTACACCGACCACAGGCTCAGATACCCGGCGATCGCGCCAAGAATGGCCGCTTTCGGGACGACGTAAAGGTTCTCCACCGCCGCGATCATGCCCAGCCACAGCAGCGGCAGGGTCAACTGGTCGGGCAGCAGGCGCGTGCGGAAATCGATCCCCGACAGCGCCACCAGATAGCTGGTCAGCAGGATCGCGCCAAACCCCTTCCAGCCGAAGCCGAACCGCCACACGCACGCCAGGAACAGCAGCGCGGTCACCAGCTCCACCAATGGGTACTGGAGGGAAACCGGCGCACGACAGCCGCGGCACTTGCCGCCCTGCAATACCCAGCTCAACACCGGGATGTTCTCGTACCAGGACAGCGGCTTCTTGCACTTCGGGCAATGCGAGCCTTCCACCACGATGCCCGGCGGGGGCGGATCATAGAGGTCGGGTTCTTCGAGGATCTCGCGGGCGTCGCGCTTCCACTGCCATTCCAGCCGCGGCGGCAGGCGCAGGATCACCACGTTGAGGAAACTGCCGACAAGCAGGCCGAGGCCGGCCGCGGCGGGATAGCCGAGGCCGGGGTGTGCGTCGAGGAATGCCATCTGGAAGGAGCGTCCTGCTTACATCACCGTCATGGCGATCTTGAAGATCGGCAGGTACATGGCCACCACGATCGAACCAACTAGGCCGCCGATGATCACCATCACCATCGGTTCGATCAGGCTGCTCAGCGCATCGACGGTGTTGCTGACCTCTTCCTCGTAGAACTCGGCCACCTTTAGCAGCATGGTGTCCAGCGCGCCGGCCTCTTCGCCGATCGCGGTCATCTGCACCACCATGTGCGGGAACAGGTTGACCTGTTTCATCGCCACGTTGACCGGGTAGCCCACCGCCACGTCGTCTTTGATCTGCATCACGGCGTTGTGGTAGACCATGCTGCCGGTGGCGCCGGCCACGTTGTCCAGCGCCTCCACCAGCGGCACGCCGGCGCGGAAGGTCAGCGCCAGGGTGCGGGCGAAGCGGGCGATCGCGGATTCGTGCAGCACCTTGCCGATCACCGGGATCTTCAGCATCAGTCGATCCACGGTGTGCTGCAGTTTCGAAGAGCGCTTGTAGCTGTAGATGAAGAAGCCGGCGGCGGCGGCGATGACAATGCCGATCAGCCAGAACCATGCCACCACGAAATCCGAAATGCTGAACACCAGATTGGTGAATGCCGGCAGGTCGGCACCGAATCCCGCGAAGGTTTCGCGGAAGATCGGCACCACGTAGATCATCAGCACGGCGCTGATCAGGATCGCTACCGCGATCACCGCGGCCGGGTAGAACAGCGCCTTCTTGATCTTGCCCTTGATGGTCTCGATGTTTTCCTTGTAGGTGGCGATGGTTTCCAGGACCGTTTCCAGCACGCCGGAGGACTCGCCGGCGCGCACCAGGTTGCGGTACAGCTCGTCGAACTGGACCGGGAACTGGCTCATCGCCTCGTAGATGGAGGCGCCGCCCTCGATGTCGCTGCGCAGGCTGTTGACCATCTTCTTCATGTTCGGGTTCTTGTTGCCGCCGCCGATGATCTCCAGCGCCTGCACGATCGGTACGCCGGACTTCATCATGGTGGCGATCTGGCGGCTGAACACTGCGATGTCGCGCGCCGAGATCTTCTTGCCGCTGCCGCCGAACAGCGGTTTCGGCTTCGCCTTGACCACGGTCGGGGTGATGCCCTGCCGGCGAAGATCCGCGCGCAGCAGGTTGGCGTTGCGCGCCATCTGCTCGCCCTTCATCTCCTTGCCGCGCTTGTCGCGGCCCTGCCAGACGAATTCCTCCAGCGCATCCAGCCGGTGGGCGCCGGCTTTTTCGCGAACCTTGCCGATGGCGGCCTTGCGTGCGGACATGGCGCTCCCCTTCAATCCTTGGTGACGCGGTTGATCTCGATGAGGCTGGTGATCCCCTGTTTCACCTTGTCCAGCGCGGAGCGCCGCAGATCGCGGACGCCGCTGCGCAGGGAAGCCTCGGTCAGCTGCTGGACATTACCACCAGCCAGCACGATCTGCTGGATTTCCTCGGTCATCGGCATCACCTGGTAGATGCCGGCGCGGCCCTTGTAGCCGCCGGTGCATTCATCGCAGCCCACCGCCTCGTACACGGTGATGCCGGCGTGGATCTCGTCGGCGGTGAAGCCTTCGGCCAGCAGGGCGTGTTCAGGCAGGTGCACCGCGCGCTTGCAATCGTGCAGGCGGCGCACCAGGCGCTGGGCGATGACCAGGTTCACCGAGCTGGTGATGTTGTAGGGCGCGATGCCCATGT
>JANJSW010000088.1 GCA_024711415.1 Thermomonas sp.
GCTGGCCGCCTGCCTGAGCTTCTCGGCTTTCTTCGAGCTGATCGAATGGTGGGCCGCGCTGATCTACGGCGCCGATGCCGACGCCTTCCTCGCCACCCAGGGCGACCAGTGGGACACCCAGTGGGACATGTTCCTGTGCCTGCTCGGCGCGGCCACGTCGCTGCTGCTGCTGTCGCGCTGGCACGACCGCCAGCTGGGCGCTGCGGTGCTGGCCGGCAAGTAGCGCCGGCGCTGCATCCGCGCCATTACTCGGGACGCCGGAACGGCAGCACCTGGCCGCGCGCCTCCGTCGGCGCCTCGCGCTGCCACAGCACCGGCACGTCGTCAGGCGCGCGGGTCTCGAAGGTGCCGAAACCGTCTTCGGCCTTGCGGCGGGCTTGTTCGGCCTCGAACTCTTCCTCCAGCTCCCAGCTGTATTTCTGCCGCGCCGGCTGCGGGTCGCTGCGGCGGAACAGGAAGGCGGCCACGATGCCGGCCAGCGCGCCGCCCAGATGCGATTCCCAGGACACCCCGGCTTCGCGCGGCAGCACGCTCATCAGCATGCCGCCGTAGAACAGGAACGCGATCATGCCGGCGGCGATCGCCGCACGGTCGCGCCGCAGCAGGCCCAGCACGAACACCAGGAAACCCAGCCCGTGGGTGACGCCGCTGGCGCCGAGGTGATGCGAACCGGGCTGGCCCAGCAGCCACGCGCCCAGCCCCGAACCCAGCCACAGCAGCGGCAGCGCGCGCAGGCTGGCCTTCGGATAGACGGTGCCGGCCAGCGTGCCGAGCAGCAGCAGCGCGGTGGTATTGGCCAACACATGCGCCACCGAGCCGTGCAGCAGCGGCGCGGTGAGCAGGCCGAGCAGGCCTGCTGTCGCATACGGCGTGACCGTCAGGAATGCCCAGTCGAAGCCCTGCTGCGCGGCGAAGCACAGCCACAGCAGCAGCACGCCGGCAAGGCTGGTGTTGAGCGCGCGGCGCACCCGGCCGCGGTCGGTCTGGTGCTGCTGGTCAGTGGCGGTGGACATGCAACCGAGGTGGGGCGGCGGCCGGGCGATTGCAAGCCGGCGCGCCGCCGCGTGCGATCAGGCGTGCGGCTTCGCCGGCCGCAGCAGGCTGAGGGCGATGGTGCTGCCGATGATCACCGCCACCGTTCCCAGCGACAGCAGGATCGGCAGCTTGTACACGTCGATCAGCAGCATCTTCATGCCGATGAACACCAGCACCAGCGCGAGGCCATACGGCAGCAGGTGGAAGCGGTCGGCCATGCCCTGCAGCAGGAAGAACATCGCGCGCAGGCCCAGCACCGCGAACACGTTGGAGGTCAGCACGATGAACGGGTCGGTGGTGATGGCGAAGATTGCCGGGATCGAATCCACCGCGAAGATCACGTCGGTGATGCCCAGCATCACGATGACGATGAACAGCGGCGTGAACTTGCGGCGGCTGCCACGGCCCACCCACAGCGCGCTGCCGTGGTAGCGGCGCAGGAACGGGATGTGCCCGGTCAGCCAGCGCAGCACCGGGTTGGATTCCAGGTCGGGCTCCTGGCCGGCGGCGCGCCACATCTTGATGCCGGTGAACAGCAGGAAGGCGCCGAACACGTAGAGCACCCAGTGGAACTTCGACAGCAGCAGCGCGCCGGCGAAGATCAGGATCGCGCGCAGCACGATGGCGCCGATGATGCCGATCACCAGCGCGCGCTGGCGCTGCATCTCCGGCACCGCGAAATAGTTGAACAGCATCAGGAACACGAAGATGTTGTCGACCGCCAGCGCCTTCTCGACCAGGTAGCCGGTCAGGAATTCCATCCCGATGTCGGTTCCGGCCTGCGCGCCGAAGCGCTGGCCGGTGTACCACCACAGCCAGCCGTTGAAGGCCAGCGCCAGCGCCACCCAGCCGATGCTCCACCAGGCGGCTTCCTTGAAGCTGACCTTGTGCGGCCCGCCGTGGCGCATCAGCACCAGGTCGGCCAGCAGCGCGGCGATCACCACGCCGCCGAAGACCAGCCAGAGAAGAGGGGTTCCAATCGTTTCCATAGAGGCCTCCGCGCCTTGCGACCGACGGAGGCGTCCATGCAGGGACGCATGGAAAGGAAGCGCGCTTCGCCGGACGGCGAAGGTCTCACTCACTGGCTGGTGGCCAGCTGCGGCGCCGGGATCAGGGTTGGATGCCAACCGATCCGTAATGACGACGACCGCACGCGGAGTTACTCCCCTTCTTGGGAGACAATAGCAGACCCCCGTAAAACCGCGTGAATGCCGCCATGGCCGAACCCCTGCCCGTTGTCCAGCTCAAGAACGCCTGGAACTCCACCCATCCGTGGATCTTCCAGCGGCTGGTGGAGAAGCCCGCGCAGCGGCCCAGGCCCGGCAGCATTGTCGACGTGGTTGGGGTGGACGGTACCTGGATCGGGCGCGGCTTCTACAACGGCCACTCGCGGATCGCCCTGCGCATGCTGGAGCGAGACCCCGACGTGGCGGTGGACGCCGCCTGGTTCGTGCGCAAGATCGGCGAGGCGATCCAGCTGCGCCGCGAGATCCTCAGGCTGGACGAGATCTCCAACGCCTGGCGCGTGGTCCACAGCGAGGGCGACGGCATCAGCGGGCTGGTGGTGGACCGCTACGACGACCTGCTGGTGGTCGAGTTCTTCAGCGCCGGCGCGTGGCGCCACCGCAGCATCATCTTCGATGCGCTGCGCGAGC
>JANJSW010000114.1 GCA_024711415.1 Thermomonas sp.
GGTGGCGCTTGCGGTAGCCGCCCAGCAGCGGCAGCCGCAGCGGGCGCTCCGGCGCCAGCCCCAGCATTGCCCGCAGCGCCGGCTCGACGAAGAAGCGCAGCCCCACGGCGCTGGAGGCCGGATTGCCCGGCAGCCCGAAGAACAGCGCGCCGTTGGGCAGGGTGGCGAACAGCAGCGGCTTGCCGGGACGGATCGCCACCTTGTGGAAATGGAGGGTCGCGCCGAGCTTGCGCAGCGCATCGGGGATGAAGTCGTAGCGGCCCATCGACACCGCGCCGGTACTCAGCACCAGCTCCGCGCCGGCCGAGCGCGCCTGCTCCATCGCGATGAAGAACGCCTCTGCATCGTCGCTGACGGTCTGCCGCAGTACGAGCTCGGCACCCGCCTGCTCGATCCGTCGGGCCAGGTACGGGCCATTGCTGTTGCGGATCTCGCCGGAGCCCAGCGCCTGCGCGGGATCGTCCACCAGCTCGCGGCCGGTATTGAGCAGCGCCACCCGCGGGGTTGCATGCACGTCGACCAGCGGCACCCCCAGCGCGGCCAGCAGCATCAGCTGCGGCGCATCCAGGCGGGTGCCGGCGGCGAGGAAGCGGTCGCCCTTGCGCACGTCCTCGCCGTGCCGTCGTACATGCTGGCCGGGCGGCACATCGGCCTGCAGGCGGATGCGAGCGGGCTTGCCGTCGCCATCGCGGGCGAGCACTTCGACCTGCTCGACCGGGATCACCGCATCCAGCCCGTCCGGGATGCGCGCACCGGTCATGATTTCCCACGCCCCACCCTGCGCCGCGGTCTGCTCGTCGCCCGCCGCCTGCGCGCCCAGCACGTCGAACTCGGCGCCCGCGGCCGCGCCGGCATCGCCCACCCGCAGGGCAAAGCCGTCCATCGCGGAATTGTCGAACGGCGGCAGGTCTTCAGCGCTGTGCACCGGCTCGGCCAGCACCTGTCCCGGCACCGGCGTGCGCGCTACCACCGGCAGCGGCTTCGCCTCGCGCAGGATGAGCGCCAGCGCCTCGTCGTAGCCGATCACGGGTGCGGCCTGCCGTCGAGCATCGCCAGCGCATGCGCCAGCAGCGGCTGCAGCATGTCCATGCACTGCTGCGCCGCGCGCGGGCTACCTGGCAGCGCGAACACCAGCATGCCGTCCAGCTGCACCACTTCGGCGCGGCTGAGCCAGGCCAGCGGGGTGTGCTTGGCGCTTTCGCTGCGCAACATCTCGGCGAGACCTTCCACCGGGCGATCTGCGACCAGCCGCAGCGCTTCCGGCGTCACATCGCGCGGCCCCAGACCGGTGCCGCCGCTGCACAGGCACAGGCGCACGCCCTTGGCGGCCAGCGCGCGCAGGCGTTCGGCCAGCGGATCGATGCCGTCGGGCAGCACTTCGACGTGGCCAACCTCGGCGCCAAGCTTGCGCAGGGCCTCCACCAGCACCGGGCCGGAGCGGTCTTCGTATTCGCCCGAACTGGCGCGGTCACTGAGGGTGATGACCGCGCAGGGCACCCCGTCGAGGCGGGCCAGGTCGCGCGGCTGGTAGTGCGCGCGCTCGTCGTCCGTCATGCCGTCGGGGTGTACCCACAGCCCCTTCTTGCCGCCTTCCTTGAACAGCAGGCGCACGCCGTTGATGGCAAGCGCAGGCTCGACCGGCTTGGTCAGATCGTAAAGCGTGAGCAGGGCCGCGTTGACACCGGCCAGCGCTTCCATCTCGACGCCGGTGCGGGCCTCCAGCGCGCATTCGCAATAGACGCGGATGGCGTGGCGCTCCGGCACCGGCACGCAGCGCACGCGCACCAGTTCCAGCGAAATGGGATGGCACAGCGGCATCAGCATGGAGGCCATCTTCGCCCCCTGCAGGCCGGCGATTTCCGCCATCACCAGCGCATCGCCCTTGGGCAGGCGGCGCTCGATGACGGTGGCGAACGCGTTCGCGCCGGGCAGGAATTCGCCCACCGCCACCGCACGGCGGCGGGTCGGGCGCTTGTTGCGGATGTCGGCCATGTAGAAGGCCGCGTCGCGTGGGGTCGTCATGGATTGTGTTTATCCGCCGATTGAGGCCAGGTGCGGGGTGATGCCGGTGTTGCCCTCGTGCAGGCCGTGGCCCGCAGCCTTCAGGCCCAGCTGGGTGGCGATGCGTGCCGCCAGCGCGTCGTGGTCTTCCTCCGACTGCAGCAGCGGCCGCAGCGGGATGCCGAAGTCGCCGAACAGGCACAGCCGCAGGTCGCCGCGGGCGGTCACCCGCAGGCGGTTGCAACCGGCGCAGAAATCCTTCGAATACGGGGCGATGATGCCGATCCGCCCGCGATAGCCAGGGTGCGCGTACTCGCGCGCCGGGCCGGCATCGGCGGCGCGCGGCCGGAGCGTCCAGCCGGCATCCACCAACTGCTGTTCCAGCGCCTCGGCGCGGTAATGGTGGCGTTCGAAATAGGCCTTGTTGTCGCCGGTGCGCATCAGCTCGATGAAGCGGATCGACACGTCGCGGTCGCGCAGGAAGTCCATCCACGCCGGCAGCTCGTCGTCGTTCAGCCCGCGCAGCAGCACCGCGTTGAGCTTGACCGCATCGAAGCCGAGGCCCTGCGCGATCTCGACGCCCTCCATCACCTCGTCGAAGCGGTCATGGCCGGTGATGGCGGCGAAACGCGCCGATTGCAGGCTGTCCAGGCTGACGTTGAGCGCAGTCAGCCCGGCTTCGCGCCACAGCCGCACATGCCGGGGCAGCAGGCAGCCATTGGTGGTCAGGGCGATCTTCTGCACGCCCGGCGTCGCCGAGACGGCGGCGATGATCGACGGCAGGTCCTTGCGCAGGCTGGGCTCGCCGCCGGTCAGGCGGATCTTGCGCATCCCCACCGCCGCGAAGCCGCGCACCAGCCGTTTGATTTCCTCCAGCGACAGGAAGGTGGGGCGTCCATCGGCTTGGTAGCCATCCGGCAGGCAGTAGCTGCAACGGTAGTTGCAGGCCTCGGTGAGCGAGAGCCGCAGATAGGGGAACGTGCGGCCGAAGCCGTCCACGAGGGTTGCCATGTTGTCGCTCCAGTCCGAACGCGGGAGGCCGGTCCGTTTCCGGATCCGACCCGGTGGCGGCAACCTTCCGGTCACTGCCACGGCCCCGT
>JANJSW010000181.1 GCA_024711415.1 Thermomonas sp.
CTGCCCCAGTGCTTTCTCGCGCTCGGCACGGTCGCGGTACTGCTGGTCGAGTTCGGCCAGCAGCCCGGCGCGCTGCTGGCGCGCCGCCTGCAGCTGCGCCAGCTGGTCGGCCTGCTTGCGGTCGGCCGCATCCAGCGCGCTGCGCCGCTGCAGGATTTCGTCTTCCAATGCGCCCAGTCGCGCCACCTCGGCGCCGAGCACGCGGATGCGCTCGACCTGGGCGCGCTGCAGATAGCCCTGATAGGTCAACGCACGCTCGGCTTCAGCCACCCGATCCTGTGCCAGCAGCGCCTTCAGCGGCGCCGCCTCGCCAGCGAACTGCGCGGCGCGCAGCAGCTTCGCCAGCTCGGTGCGCTTGTCCGCCAGATCGCCGGCATGCCGCTGGCGCTCCTGCTGCAGCCGCACCAGTTCCGCTGCGTCCCGGCGCATCTGCGCGCGGGTCTGCTGCAGGGCACGCTGGGTGCCGCCCACCTGCTGGTCGGCTTCGCGCAGCTTGCGGCTGGCATCGCCGCGCTGGCCTTCCAGCTTGCGCCGCTGCGCCGCGACCTCGCGCAGCTCGCCGCGCACGCGCTGCAGGCGCTTCTCCGCGTCCTTCGTGTCCTGCGCATGCGCGCCAGCGGCAAACGCCAGCAGGCAGGCGACGGCGACGACGAGTGCGCGCATCAGCCCGGCAACAGCAGGCTCTGCCCGCTCATTTCCGCGGGCTGCGCCAGCCCCAGCAGGTCGAGCAGGGTCGGCGCGACGTCGCGCAGGGCACCGCCTTCGCGCAGCGTGGCATGGCGTTCGCCCACGTACACCAGCGGCACCGGGCCGACGGTGTGGGCGGTATGCGGCTGGCCGGTGACGGGGTCGCGCATCATCTCCACGTTGCCGTGGTCGGCGGTGATGAGCACCGCCCCGCCGGCCGCGCGCACCGCGGCCACGACTTCGCCGATCGCCACGTCCACCGCCTGCGCGGCAAGGATGGCGGCTTCCAGAACGCCGCTGTGACCGACCATGTCCGGATTGGCGATGTTGCAGACGATGGCGTCGAAGCCGCCGCCATTGATGGCATCGACCAGCTTGGCGGTCAGTTCGGGGCAGCTCATTTCCGGCTGCAGGTCGTAGGTGGCCACCTGCGGGCTGGGGATCAGGATGCGCTGCTCGCCATCGAACAGATCCTCGCGGCCGCCGCTGAAGAAGAACGTCACGTGCGCGTATTTCTCGGTTTCGGCGATGCGCAGCTGGGTCTTGCCGGCGCTGGCCAGCACCTCGCCGAAGGTGTGGCGCAGGTCGTCCGGCGCGAACGCAAGCCGCGCCGGCAGCTTGGCGTCGTATTCGCTCAGGCAGACAAAGCGCGCCAGCGCCGGGCGGCGCGCGACGAAACCGTCGAAGGCGGGATCGACGAACGCCGCGGTCAATTGACGGGCGCGGTCGGCACGGAAGTTCATGAACACTACCGCGTCGCCGTCGCGCATCGGCTGCGCCCCGGCAAGCACGGTGGGCGCGACGAATTCGTCGTTCTCGCCGCGCACGTAGGCCGCCTGCAGCGCCGCCAGTGCATCGGCCGCGTGCTGCCCGCTTTCGGCTTCGACGATGGCATCCCACGCGCGGCGCACGCGTTCCCAGCGCTTGTCCCGATCCATCGCGTAGTAGCGCCCGCCGACCGTGGCGATGTGCGCGTTGCCGAGCCTGGCACACAGCGCCTGCAGGGTGCGCAGGCTGGGCTCGGCGGATTGCGGCGGGGTGTCGCGGCCATCCCGGAAGGCATGCACCGCGACCCGCGGCACGCCGGCGCGCTGCGCCAGCTCCAGCATCGCGAACAGGTGCTGCTCGTGGCTGTGCACGCCGCCGGGCGAGAGCAGGCCCATCACGTGCAGGGTGCCGCCGCCGGCCTTCACCGCATTGCAGGCCGCGGTCAGTTCGGCATTGGCGAAGAAGCTGCCGTCCTCGATCGCGGCATCGACGCGGGTCAGGTCCTGGTAGACGATGCGGCCCGCGCCGAGGTTCATGTGGCCGACTTCGGAATTGCCCATCTGCCCGTCCGGCAGGCCGACGAAGCGGCCCTCGGTGTGGATCAAGGTGTGCGGGCAGGTCGCCAGCAGCTGGCGCCAATGCGGCAGCTCGGCCAGCGCCAGCGCGTTGTCGGCGGTTTCCTCGCGGTGGCCCCAGCCGTCCAGGATCAGCAGGACCACCGGTTTCGGGGAACCGGCCGGAGGATGCGACGGGATGCTCGTGGACACGATGGTTCCTGCGGATTGTGCGATGGTGGGGAAGTCGAATTGTAGCGGCGTGTAAACCCTGCGCCCGCAAGGCGCATCCCATGCGTGTCCCCAACAGGCCCCGGAGGCCCGGATGAACCGTTTCCTGATCTGCACCATCCTGGTGGCGGCCAGCGCCGCCAGCTTCGCCTCGCCCCAGGCCAGCGACGCCCGCCGCGACATCGACAAGGTCAATGGCGGCATCACCGCCGAGGCCGGCCGGGCCTATGGCGACCTCGGCACGGTGAACGGCGGCATCCAGCTGGACCGCGGCGCCAGCGCCGATGAGGTGGAGACAGTCAACGGCGGCATCACCGCGGGCGACGAGGTCAGCGCGAGCGAAGTGTCCACCGTCAACGGCGGCATCCGCTTCGGCCACGACGGGCGGATCAGCGGCAACCTGGAAACGGTGAACGGCGGCATCTTCACCGACCGCGGGACGCGGGTGGGCGGCGACGTCAGCACCGTCAACGGCGCGATCGGGCTGGTCGGCACCACCGTGGATGGGCGCATCGAAACGGTGAACGGCGACGTCACCGTCGGTGCCGATTCGCGGGTGGCGCTTGGCATCCGCATCGAGAAGCCGAAGGGCAACTTCGGTCTCGATTTCGGCAAGCACAAGACCCCGCGGGTGGTCATCGGGCCGAATGCGGTGGTCGACGGGCCGATGGTGTTCGAACGCGAAGTGAAGCTCTACGTGCACGCCAGCGCCCGCATCGGCAGCGTCAGCGGTGCTACCCCGGTGCGCTACGACGGCGCCACCCCGCCGAAGGACTGACCCGGTCCGGCGGGCGGCCGCCCCGGCTTGGATAGAATCGCGGGACGTCCGAACGGAGTCCCGCGATGTTGCGTGCCACCTCGTTGTCCATTGCCCTGCTGGCGCTGTGCGCCTGCGGTTCCCGCGATCCCGCACCGCAAGCCGCGGGCGCCGCCGCGCCGGGTGCGCGCAGCGCCACTGCCACTGCCGGCAACCACGCGTTCCAGGACGCCATCACCACCGGTGACGTTGCCGCCCACGTGCAGGAGCTGGCTTCCGACGGCTTTGCCGGACGCGCCCCGGGCAGCGTCGGCGAGGAGCGGACCGTCGACTACATCAAGGCGCAGTTCGCCCGCATCGGCCTGCAGCCCGGCAACGGCGGCGACTGGTTCCAGACCGTACCGATGATGGAGACCACCGCCGACGAATCTGCGGTGCTCGGGCTGAAGATCGGAGATGCCAGCCAGCTGCTGAAGTTCGGCGACGACATGGTGGTCGGCACCCGCACCGGCCAGTCCCGCGTCAGTCTCAAGGACAGCCAGCTGGTGTTTGTCGGCTACGGCGTGGATGCGCCCGAGCGCGACTGGAACGACTACGCCGGCATCGACGTCAAGGGCAAGACCGTGGTGATGCTGGTGAACGACCCCGGTTTCCACGGCAACGACGCCCGCCTGTTCGACGGGGAGCGGATGACCTGGTACGGCCGCTGGACCTACAAGTTCGAGGAAGCCGCGCGCAAGGGGGCCGCCGCTGCGCTGATCATCCATGACACCGCCGGCGCTTCGTACGGCTGGGACGTGGTGCGCAATTCGTGGTCCGGCCCGCAGTACGACCTGCCCGCCAAGGACGACCCCGCGCCGCGCCTGCCGGTGCAGGGCTGGATCACCGGCGAGGCCGCCGACGCCCTATTCAAGGCCGCCGGCCAGGACCTGGCCAAGCTGCACGCCGCCGCCGGTCGCCCGGGTTTCCGTGCGGTGCCGCTGGACGCCAGCGCTTCGATCGAGTTGGCCAGCCGCAGCGTCGAAAAGCGTTCGCGCAACGTGCTCGGATTGCTGCCGGGCAGCGAAAAGCCCGAAGAAGCGATCGTCTACATGGCGCACTGGGATCACCTCGGCACCCACGAGGGCGAAGCCGGCGACGCCATCTACAACGGAGCCGTGGACAACGCCACCGGCGTGGCCGGCATCCTCGAGATCGCCGAGGCCCTGCGCAAGGCGCCCACCCCGCCCAAGCGCTCGGTGCTGTTCCTGGCGGTGACGCTGGAGGAGTCCGGCCTGCTCGGCTCCAAGTACTACGTTGCCCACCCGGTGATCCCGCTCGCACAGACCGTGGCGGTGATCAACCTCGACGCGATGGCGCCCGTCGGCAAGGCGCGCGACCTCACCGTGGTTGGCAAGGGCAGCTCGCAGCTCGAAGACCTGCTGAAGGTCGCCACCGACCGGCAGAAGCGCCGGCTGGTCGAGGAGTCCCATCCCGCCGCCGGCTACTACTTCCGTTCCGACCACTTCAACTTCGCCAAGGCCGGCGTGCCGGCGCTGTATATCGGCAGCGGCAGCGACCTGCTCGAGGGCGGCAGCGCCGCGGGCGAAGCCGCCAGCCGCGACTACAACGAACATCGCTACCACAAGCCCGGCGACCAGTACGACGCCGCCAGCTGGAAGCTGGACGGCATCGTGCAGGATCTGGAAGCGGTGCAGTCGGTCGGCCAAGCCCTTGCCAACGATGGCCAATGGCCCAACTGGCGCAAGGGAAACCCGTTCAAGGCCGCACGTGACGCGATGCGTCCCGCCGCGGACACACCCGGCAAGTAGGTCGCGCATCCTCGGGCCCGTCGCCGGGGCGGGCGGGCGTTCGGGCTAGACTCCCGGCATTCACCTGCCGGGAGCCCTCATGTTCATCGCCTACAGCTGCATCGTTGTGGCCGCCTGCCTGCCCTACCTGTGGACGGTACTCGCCAAGACCTCGGCCCCCGGCTACAACAACAAGGACCCACGCGGATGGGTTGCCAGGCAGGACAGCTATCGCGTGCGCAACGCGTATGCCGCGCACCTCAACGCCTTCGAAGCGTTTCCAGCGTTTGCCGCCGCGGTCCTGATGGCACAGTTCGCCCAGGTCGATGCGCAGCAGGTCGCTTGGCTGTCGATGGCCTTTATTGCGTTCCGCGTGCTGCACGGGATCTTCTACTTGGCCGTCCTGCCGGCGCTGCGCAGCCTTGCCTGGCTGGCCGGCTTCGTTTGCGTGATCGCACTGATGCTGTTGGCGGCAGTGAAGGTCGGCGGCTGACTCGCTGGATTAACCATCCCCCGCTGCGATCGCGGCGGCATTTGATGTGGTGTTCCGGGCCGTTGGTTGGCCCCAAAAGACAAAACCCCAGCTTTTTGGGCTGGGGTTTTGCGGGATAAAGACCCTGGCGATGACCTACTCTTGCATGCGGATGCACACTACCATCGGCGCAGCTGTGTTTCACTTCCGAGTTCGGGATGGGATCGGGTGGTACC
>JANJSW010000191.1 GCA_024711415.1 Thermomonas sp.
TACTGATCCGCACCATCATGTCCACGACGCCGACGCGTTCGTGGCCGCGGTGGAGCGCGCCTGCGGCGAACGCGGGCTGCGGCTGACCCCGCAGCGCGCCCGCGTGCTGGCGCTGATCGCGCAGGCCGGGCAACCGATCAAGGCCTACGATCTGCTGGACCGCTTCCGCGCCGGCGAGGACGGCGCCAACGTGGCGCCGCCCACCGTCTATCGCGCGCTGGAGTTCCTGCTGGCCAACGGCTTCATCCACCAGCTGGAGTCGATCAACGCATTCGTGGCCTGCCACCACCCCAACGCCGCGCAGCACTCGGTGCCGTTCCTGATCTGCAACCGCTGTCATTCGGCTACCGAGCTGGAAGATGCCAGCATCGTGGCTACGCTGGATGCGGCGGCGCGTGCGCTGGGCTTCGCGCCGCAGGCGCAGACGCTGGAAGTGCACGGTCTGTGCGCGCGCTGCGCGGGCGCCGACGCCGCCTGACCCCGGTGCCTGCGCGCAGTTTGCGCGCAGGCATCGCAATCAGAAGAACATCCGCACGCCGAACGCGAAGTTGCGGCCCTGCAGCGGCACCACGTCCTTCAGGAACGAGGTGTGCGGGCGCGCCTCGCGGTTGGTGAGGTTGGCGGCATCGAGGAACACCTCCCACTCCCGCCCACCGGCGGTATCCAGGTGCCAAGCCAGATGGGCATCGACCAGGGTGTAGCCGGGCGTGGCGTGCTCGAACGCCGCCACCTTGTCCTGCCGCGCGTGGCGCACCGCGCCGACGCTGGCGCGCCAGGCATCGCGTTCCCAGCGCAGGCGCGCGCCGGTGCGGGACGGGGCGATCCGCGGCAGGTTGCCGCCGGCCGCCACCTGCGCCTGTTCGAGATGGCTGTGGTCGCCGTGCGGCACCTCCACCGGTACGGTCACGTTGGTGCCGGCCGGCGCCGCCAGCCGGCCGCGCACGCTGTCCGCGAACAGGCCCAGCGACCAGCGGCCGCTGTCGTTGTCGACGATGTCCCAGTCCAGCTTGGCTTCGAAGCCGGTCAGGCGGGCGTCGTCCTGACGCCACAGGCGCAGCGGGGCGCCATCGATGGCGAGGTCGGCGTTGGCCAGGTAGATGAAATCGTCGTAGCGGGCGTGCCAGCCGGACAGCTGCAGTTCGAACGGGCCGTGGTGCAGGTGCATGCCCAGCTCGACGCGGTTGGCGGTTTCGATGCCCAGCCCGGCGTCGCCCAGTTCATGGCTGCCGGTGGCCACGTGCAAGCCGGACGAATACAGTTCCTCCGCGGTCGGCGCGCGCTGGGCGCGGTCCAGGCCGAGGCTGAAGTGGAGCGCCTCGCTGGCCTTCCAGCCCAGGCCGGCGGACAGGCTGGTGGTGTTGAAATCGCGATCCGGCGCCGCCGATGCGGTGCGGTCGTCGTGGTTGCGGTCGTGGCGCAGGCCCAGGTCCAGCTGCAGCGGCCCGAATGCACGCTTGCCGATCCAGAACAGGCCGGTGTCGTCGGCCACCGTGCCCGGCACGAACGCTTCGTCGCCGATGGCGGTGAAGTCGCGCTGGCTGGCCTGCAGGCCGAACGCGCCGTTCCAGCCGGCCAGCGGCTGGTGCACCAGTTCCACCCGCGCCTCGCGGCTGCGGTTGTTGAACACGGTGCCGACCGCATCGCCTTCGAATTCGGTATGGGTGTAGTCGGTGTCGGCGTATTTCACCCGCAGCGAGGCGAATGGGCCGAGGTCGTCGAGGCCGCCGCGCAGTTCGCTGCGGCGCTGGTCCATTTCGACGTGCACCGGGCCGCCTTCCTCGTGGCCGGGATCTTCCACCGGCGCATCTTCGTCGTGCCCGTGGTCGTCGTGGTCGTCCTCGCCGGCACCGTGCGCGTGGCCACCAGGGATGCCGTAGCGGGTGTTGTACAGGCTGTAGGACGCACCGAGGAAACCGCGCTCGCCGATCCACGAGACGCCCAGCGCGGCGCTGTCGGTGCGCACGGCGCTGTTGTCGAGGATGCCGGCTTCATCGGGCGACGGGGTTTCGCCGAGTTCGGCGCGGTGCTCGGCGCTCTCGGCGAAACCGGGGATGCGGTAGTCGCCGGCTTCGCGGTGCAGGGCATCGAAGTGGAAGGCGATGCTGCCGCTGCCGCCGTCGATGCGGAGCATGCCGGTGTTGCCGTCGCTCACGCTGTCGTGGCGGACTTCCGCGCGCCCGGACAGCGGTGCGTCGGCGCGGGTGACCGGGATCCGGCCATCGACCACGTTGACCGCGCCGCCGATCGCGCCGCTGCCGTAGAGCAGGGTGGCCGGGCCCTTGAGCACTTCGATCTGGTCGGCGAGGAAGGGCTCGATGCTGACCGCGTGGTCGACGCTGACCGTGGACACGTCGCCCGAACCCAGGCCGTCGCTCAGCACCTGCACGCGTGCGCCGTCGAGGCCGCGGATGATCGGGCGGCCCACGCCGGGGCCGAAGTTGGAGGTCTGCACGCCGGGCAGGCCGGCCACCGTTTCGCCGAGGGTGCCGGCCTTGGCCTCGTCCAGCTTGCTGCCGGCCAGCACTTCCACCGGCGCGGTCAGGTTCTCGGCGGTGTCCGCCAGCGGCGTGGCATGCACTTCCACCGCGCTCAGGTTCCTGGGCGCGCTGTCGTGTTTGGCCTGCTGGGGCGTTTCGGCAGCGTGGAGGACGGGAGAAAGCGCAAGCGCCAGCGCGGAGGCAAGCAGGGCGGGCCGGAGGGTGGGGACGGGATATGACATGCGGATCCGTTGGCAAAGAGGGGTGCGTCGATGGAGATAATGTTATAACATAACAACGCCACTCCCCCCTGCCGGACGTCATGCCCCCATGAATCCACGCCTGCACCTGCTGCTGGACCGTATCGGTGCCACCGGTTCGCTGATCTGCGCCATCCACTGCGCGCTGATCCCGCTGGCGGTCGCGCTGCTGCCGTCACTGGGCGTGGCGCTGTGGCTGGACGATGGCTTCGAGGCGGCGTTCGTGACCTTCGCCAGCCTGTTCGGCCTGTCGGTGCTGGTGTGGAGCTACCGCCGCCATCGCGCCATGCGCGCGCTGGGCCTGCTGCTGCCGGGACTGGGTGCGCTGTGGCTGGCGGTGCTGTATCCGCCGCTGCACCATTCGGTGGTGATGCATGCGGTGGTGATGACTTTCGGGGGCACCCTGGTGGGGCTGGCCCACGTGGCCAACCTGCGGCTGAACCACGGCCATGTCCACGACGCGACATGTGCGCATTCGCACTGAGCGAGCCGGTGATTCCCGGCCTCCCGCGTGCCGCCCCGGACGCGTGCTAGAATCCCCGGTTCTCGCGCGCGGCGCGATCCACCGACACGTATCGATCCAGGAGCAACACGATGGGCAAGGGCGACCGCAAGACCGCCAAGGGCAAGCGCTACAACGCCAGCTACGGCAACGCGCGACTGAAGACCGTGACCAAGGCCGCCGGCACCGCCGCTGCGCCGGTCACGAAGAAGGCTGCCGCCGGCAAGAGCGTGGCGAAGAAGGCGGTCAAGAAGACCGCTGCCTGATCCCGGCGCTGCCGTGACCACGAAAACCCCGCCTCGGCGGGGTTGTCGCGTTTCAGGGCCGAGCGCCCGGCTGGCCGGGCGCTCGGAGTCCGCGGGGTTACTTGCCGGCGCCGGCCTCGATGGCCGCCCAGGCGCGCAGCAGGTTGCCGCCGAGGATCTTGCGGATGTCGGCATCGGAATGGCCGCGCGCCTGCAGGCCGGCCACCAGGTTGGGGAAGTCGGCCACGGTCTTGAGTTGGTTGGCCAGCTCTCCGCCCACGCCATCGAAATCGGAACCGATGCCGACGTGGTCGACGCCGAGCAGCTTCACCCCGTAGTCGATCTGGTCCAGCACCTGCGCCAGCGTGCTGCTGCGTGCCGGGTGCGCTTCGTCCCAGGCCTTCTCGAACGCCGCGCGGTCTTCCTGCGGCTTGCCCTGCGCCTTCAGCTCCAGGTTGCGCTGGTCGAACGCCACCCGTGCGCGGAACTGCGCCTGCAGGTCGGCGGCGCTGTCGGGGTTGATGAAGGCGGTGCCGAACGGCACCTGCACCACACCGCCGCTCGCCGCCACCGCCTTGGCGATCTCGTCGCTGATGTTGCGCTCGAAACCGGGGGTGAAGTGGCGGAACGCCGAGTGGCTGGCGATCACCGGCACCTTGCTCAGCCGGATCGCCTCCAGCGCCGAGGCATCGCCCAGGTGCGAGACGTCCACCATGATGCCCAGCCGGTTCATCTCCGCCACGACTTCGCGGCCGAACGGGCTCAGGCCGTTCCACTTCTTTCCGGCGGCGTAGGAGGAATCGGCCAGCCGGTTGGCGGCGCTGTGGGCAAGGGTGATGTAGCGCACGCCGCGGTCGAAGAAGAACCGCACGTTCTCCAGCTTGTCCTGCAGCGGTGCGCCGTTCTCCATGCCCAGCGGCAGCAGCACGCGTCCGCCCGCCAGCAAGCGCTCGGCGTCCCTCGGCGAGGTCAGGATGGCGAACTTGTCCGGGTGCCGCTGCACCAGCGCCGCGCCGCCGACGATCATCGCGTTGGCCGCCTGCCACGCGCTGCCGTCGGCGTCCTGGCGCGGGGAGGTGTAGATCGACATGAACGCCACGTCCAGCCCGCCGGAGCGCGCCTTCGGGTAGTCGAACTCGCGGTCCTTGTGCTCGCCGGCAAGGTCCGCCCACTTGTCGATCAGCACGCCCGGTGCGTCGATATGGGTGTCGACGATGATCGCGTCCTGCGCCAGCCTGCGTGCGGCGTCGGTGGCCTGGGCATGGGCGACGATGGGGGCGGACAACAGGCAGGCGGCGGCAAGCAGGGTGAGGCGCATCTGGATCTCCGGGTCAGGAAGGTGGCAGGCCGGCCACATACACACGCGTGGCCAGTGGACCGCCAAGCCAATAGCACAGTTCGGCGGGATGGGCGACTTCCCAGGCCACCAGGTCGGCGCGCAGTCCCGCGCGCAGGATGCCGCGATCGGCCAGCCCCAGCGCGCGCGCGGCGTTGGCGGTGGCGCCGCGCAGGGCTTCTTCCGGGGTCAGCCGGAAGTGCGTGCAGGCCAGCTGCATCGCCTGCCGCAGCGACAGCAGCGGCGAGGTGCCCGGGTTGCAGTCGGTGGCGACCGCCATCGGCACGCCGTGTTCGCGCAGCAGCGCGATCGGCGGCAGCTTCGTCTCGCGCAGCACGTGGAAGGCGCCGGGCAGCAGCACCGCCACCGTGCCCCGTTTCGCCATCGCGCGCACGCCGTCCTCGCCGGTGTATTCGACATGGTCGGCGGACAGACCGCCGAATTCCGCCACCAGCGCCGCGCCGCCCAGGTCGGTGAGCTGGTCGGCGTGCAGCTTCACTGGGATGCCGAGCGTGCGCGCGGCCTCGAACAGGCGGCGGGTCTGCGCCGGCGAGAAGCCGATGCTTTCGCAGAACGCGTCGACCGCGTCCACCAGCCCTTCCGCATGCAGCTGCGGCAGCCAGTCGATCAGCGCATCGACGTAGCCGTCGGCGTCGTCGCGGTATTCCGGCGGCAGCGCGTGCGCGGCCAGATAGGTGGTGCGCACGCCGATGCCCAGCAGCTGGCCGATGCGCCGGGCGACGCGCAGCATCTTGCGCTCGTTGTCGAGGTCCAGCCCGTAGCCGGACTTGATCTCCAGTGTGGCCACGCCGTCGTGCAGCAGCGCGCGTGCGCGTGGCAGCGACTGCCGCAGCAGCTCCTCCTCGTCGGCCTGCCGCAGCGCCGCCACGCTGGAGCGGATGCCGCCGCCGGCACGCGCGATCTGCTCGTAGCTGGCACCGTTGAGGCGCATGTCGAACTCGTTCGCGCGGTTGCCGGCGAACACCAGGTGGGTGTGGCAGTCGACCAGCGCCGGGGTGAGCAGGCGGCCACCGAGGTCTTCGCTGCGGCCGATGCTGGTGCGCTTCGGCAAGGCATCCATCGGTCCCAGCCAGGCGATGCGGCCATCCGCGATCGCCAGTGCGGCGTTTTCCACCAGCCCGAACGGCGTCTCGCCGTCCAGCGTCGCCAGGGTGGCATGGGTAAGCAGCAGATCCCAGCGATGGGCCGGCATGGCGACGACTCCGTGATGCGCGTGCGGTCGGGAATTATCGCAAACGCGGTTGCCTGATCGGTGCGGTGGCGGAAGCCGGCGTCGAGCCGTGACGTTTCCTAGAATGGCGCATCGCAACCAAGGAGCCTGCCATGCATCCCTTCACCGCCAGCGAGCTGCCGGCATGAGCGCCATCGAAGGCTGGAGCGGCCGGGTCGACCTGCCGGAAGACGCTTCGACCCGCCGCTGGCACCAGTGGGTGCGCGCGCCGCAGCCGGGCAGTGCGCCGGGCGTGGCGATGCTGGGCTTCGCCTGCGACGAGGGCGTGCGCCGCAACCACGGCCGCATGGGCGCGGCGGAAGGCCCGGCGGCGCTGCGCAGGATGCTGTCCAACCTGCCGGTGCTGGACGAGGTGCCGCTGTACGACGCCGGCACCGTGGCCTGCACCGACGGCGATCTGGAAGCCGCGCAGGCGCGCTACGCCGAGGCGATGGCGGCGCTGCTGGATGCCGGCCATCTGGCGGTGGGGCTGGGCGGGGGCCACGAGATCGCCTTCGCCAGCTACCTGGGTCTGGCGCGGCACCTGCGCGCGCGCCTGCCGCGGCTGGCCATCGTCAATATCGACGCCCATTTCGATCTGCGTCGACAGGCGCAGGGCAGCTCGGGCACGCCGTTCCTGCAGGCCATCGACGATGCGCGCGCGTCGGGCCTGCCGCTGGACTACCTGGTCTACGGCATCAGCGCCGCCGCCAACACCCGCGTGCTGTTCGATACCGCCAACGCGCTGGGCGTGCACCACGTGCGCGACGACGAACTTGGCCTGCTCGACCTGCCCCGGCGATTGGCGGAGCTGGAAGACAAGCTGGCCGACGTGGATGCGGTCTACCTGACCATCGACATCGACGGCCTGCCGCACGCGATGGCCCCCGGCGTCAGCGCGCCGGCCGCGCGCGGGGTGCCGATGGAGGTGGTGGAGCCGCTGCTCGACGCCGTCGCCGCCACCGGCAAGCTGATGCTCATGGACGTGGCGGAACTGTCGCCGCCGCTGGATCGTGACAACGTCACCGCGCGCGTCGCCGC